>JAFZVW010000036.1 GCA_017617635.1 Bacteroidaceae bacterium
AATATCGTTAACGGCAAAAAGGTTCTCTTCTAAATCACGGCAGATAAGTTATAACTTTTAATTGTAAAAAGTATGAAAAGACAATATATAGCACCAAGCCTGTTAGTTGTTAAGGTGGAGATGAATTCTGCTCTAATGCAAGGGTCTGTCCTTGTTAACGAAAATGAAATAGATTTAAATGGAGAAAATAGTGGTGATTTTGGTCTTACCAGGGAAGACAATATCATCGATAACCGCGGCTCCATTTGGGATAATGCGTGGTGAATTATGGTTCACCGTTCAGGGTTAACGGTTGACTTCGACAACAACATAGCAATTCCCGACTGGTATGTACCGGCCGGGAATTGTTCACTTTAATGTTTTAACTTTTTAATCTTTTAACCTTTTCAGTCCATGTCGCTGCCGGGGTTGCCACCGCCGCCGCCATTGTTGTCTCCGCCTTCACCGCCGGGGTTCTCTGGCGTCTCGGGGTTCTCGCCGCCGGTGCCGGGGTCAGGAGTTTCACTTCCCTCGCCCTGAGGAGAGGGGTCGGGGGTGAGGCTATCTGGAGAGGGGCTGCCGCCTTCTTCGGCATCCTGTTGGCCCTCGGCGGTCGGAACCTCGACGAAGCGGAATTCACGTTCGTTGTTCAGACGCGAGTTGAGTTCGACATCAGGTTCGAAGACTACGCTGATTTTTGCACCGACGCTTGTCACTTCCTTCTTCTCTTTCTGGCTCTTGCCGCTCACCTTCAGCTTGAACGTACCCAGACCGTCGATGTGGACTGCGTTGCCGTTAAGCAATTCGTCGATGATGGACTGTGGAAAGTCGGCAAACACGCCGTTTACTTCACCGACAGAGAAAGTTGAACCTCGAGCCATGCGCTTTGCCAGCTGCGTCTCGTTCACTGTTGATACACGTGTCCACTGCGGGAAATAGATAGTGGACTTGTCCTGTGGGTTAGTACCCTTCTTTCTGATTAATGAAATCATGATACATTGTTTTTAAAAGGTTAATAAATAGTGGTTATTTAGAGTCATCCGTATATCTTTTTCAGATGATGCGGATGATTTGCTCAAATGATGCGGATGATTTGCCTCGATGATGCGCATGATTTGATTGAATGATGCGCATGATTTATTCTGATGATGCTGATGGTGTATTTGAATCATATGCAATACCTGTTTTTGCTGTTTCCGACACAAATGTAGTGGATTTGCATATTACTCTTCACGTCTAAAGATTCTTTAACGGCACTTTAACCTATAGTAAGTTAATATTATCCAACCTTTAACACGATAGGTTAATTTTTAACATTACATCTGTTGCCAGTCCTGCTTCCACTCCGTTTTTGGGCCGTTATCGGGGAATAAAGGAGTGAATTATTTTGCTCTTTGTGGCTTTTTGATTATCTTTGCGCGTCAAAGTGTAATATGATGAGGAGGCTGATTTGCATACTGCTATTGCTCGTGGTGCTGGTGTCTGAGGCTGCAGTATCTCCTGTTTCGGAGGTGCGTCGTCGCAAGCGTAACCAGAAGCCTGATACGATTGCCGTGGTGCCGGTGCAGGATGTGTCGGTCTTTTCCCGCAGGCGTATGAGTACCTCGGCATATCCGGTGCAGATGACTGTTGTAGGGCGTGCCGTTAGGGTTCAGAGTCCTGAAAACCAGGTCTTGCCGATATACACTTCGACTGGTGGCTTCTACATGGTAATGCGGCTCACCAAGGGTACGAACTGGCTGAACGGCCTGCCCCGTGGCAGATATTTTATCAATAACCGCACGATAACGATAAACTGATGTACGACGGACGATGAACGATGTACGATGAAATGATGGAAATGGAAGAGATTATACCCGAGGTTCCTGTGGAACTGATCAAGGCTGAACTGACTGAGGAGCGCAGGCTCAGGCGTACAAACAAGAGTGGCAACGAGATTTATGTGGTAACGTGGCAGGATTCTCCCAACACGGTGCGCGAAATCGGCCGTCTGCGCGAGATTGCTTTCCGCGCGGCAGGCGGTGGTACGGGCAAGAGCCTGGACCTGGACGAGTTTGATACGTGCGACAATCCGTACAAGCAGATGATTGTGTGGGACCCCGAGGAGGAGAAGATACTGGGCGGTTACCGATATATCCTGGGCAAGGACTGGGAGATTGAGGAAAACGGTCAGCCCAGGCTCGCTACCAGCCATATGTTCCGTTTCTCGGAGCTGTTCATGAAGGACTATGCTCCATGGACGATAGAGCTGGGGCGTTCGTTCGTTACATTGGAATACCAGAGCAGCAGGCTGGGGGCAAAGGGTATCTTCGCCCTGGACAACCTGTGGGACGGCCTGGGTGCAATAACGGTTATCGAGCCTACGGTACGCTATCTGTTCGGCAAGTTCACGATGTATCCGTCGTACGACCGTCTGAGCAGGGATATGATTCTGTATTTCCTGAACAAGCATTTTCCTGATCCGCAGCACTTGATAGAGCCTATCACCCCGATACATTACGAGAATGATCCTGCGGGGTTTGCGGATATTTTCACCGAGGATGACTTCAAGCGTGACTATCGCATACTGAACAAGGCTGTGCGTCAGCGCGGTCTTAATATCCCGCCTCTGGTCAATGCATACATGTCGCTTTCGCCTACGATGAAACTGTTTGGTACTGCCATCAACGATGGTTTCGGTGATGTCGAGGAGACTGGAATACTGATTGCCGTGGACGAGATTCTGCAGGAGAAGCGTATGCGCCATATTGATACATTTGCTGCCGAGCATCCTGAACTGGTGCGGATTACCAGCGGTGCAGGCAAAATTTTCTATCCGGTGGAATGATGATGCAGTGGCAGCAGCTTTTATCCAATAAGCGCCTGGGTCAGGAGAACAGGTTCCGCCGGGGGGATGACCGCACTGAATTTCAGCGTGACTATGACCGTCTGATATTCTCTGCTCCTTTCCGTCGTCTGCAGAACAAGACTCAGGTATTTCCCCTTCCGGGCAGTATATTCGTCCACAACAGGCTGACGCATTCGCTGGAGGTCAGCAGTGTGGGCCGTTCGCTGGGCAATGACGTGAGCCGTCTGCTGCTGGAGCGTCATCCCGAGTTGAAGGATACGCATTTCACCGAACTTGGCAGTATAGTGAGTGCCGCCTGTCTGGCGCATGACCTGGGTAATCCTCCGTTCGGACACAGTGGCGAAAGGGCAATAGGTACGTACTTCAGCGAGGGCGACGGCAGTTTCCTGCATGGCTGGACATGTCCCGAAACGGGTGACTCGATTAGCGAGGAGCAGTGGAACGACCTGATTAACTTCGAGGGCAATGCCAATGCGTTCCGTCTGCTTACCCATCATTTCAACGGACGCCGTCAGGGTGGATTCGTAATGACATACAGCACTCTGGCCAGTATTGTCAAATATCCTTTCAGCAGTGACCTGGCTATGAAGAAGCGCAAGTTCGGCTTCTTCCGTGCCGAGGAGGAATACTATATACGCATAGCAACAGAGCTGGGCATCAGGAAGTTTGATAGTCCAGAGGGCTCATTGCGATATGCGCGTTACCCTCTGGTGTATCTGGTCGAGGCTGCCGATGATATCTGTTACGAAATCATGGATATCGAGGATGCCCACAAGCTGAAGATACTGACTACTGCCGAGACCAAGGAACTGCTGATGGGTTATTTTGACGCATCACAGCAGGAGCGTGTCCGTGAGAGGATGAACACTCTGGATGATGTGAACGAGCAGATAGTCTATCTGCGTGCCTGTGTCATAAACAAGCTGGAGGCGGAGTGTGTGCGTGTCTTTGTGGAAAACGAGGAGGCTATCCTGCGGGGAGAGTTCGAGGGTTGCCTGATTGACCATATAGACCGGATTCCGCTGGAGGCTTACCGGCATTGCCAGAAGGTGAGCGTGGGCCGCATATATCACAGCAAGGATGTCATGGATATCGAGATTGCGGGTTTCAAGGTTATCACTACGCTGACGGACCTGATGATTCAGGCTGTAACGCATACCGACCGTGCATTCTCGCAGTTGCTGATCAACCGTGTCTCGCAGCAGTACGACATCAAGGCGCCAACGCTGTACGGGAGGGTAATGGCGGTTCTGGATTATATTTCGGGAATGACGGATGTATATGCCCTGGATATGTATCGCAAGATTAACGGTATGAGCATACCTACACTATAACGTACAGACAAATGGAAAGTATCAGGATAATAAACGGCAGCCACCACGATTTGCCGAGATATGCAACTCCGCTGAGTGCAGGAATGGATTTGCGCGCCAACCTGGATGAGCCGGTAACGCTCAGGCCGCTGGAACGCAGGCTTATCCCCACGGGACTGCGCATGGCGCTTCCGGCAGGTTACGAGGCACAGGTGCGTCCGCGCAGCGGATTGGCATTGAAAAAGGGTATCACGGTGCTGAATACTCCCGGCACCATAGATGCAGACTATCGCGGTGAGATAGGTGTGATTCTCATCAATCTCAGTTCGGAGGATTTCGTCGTGGAGGACGGTGAGCGTATTGCCCAGATGGTGATTGCCCGTCACGAGCAGCCGCAACTGGTTCAGGTTGAGACGCTGGACGAGACGGAGCGCGGCGAAGGCGGTTTCGGCCATAGTGGAGTAAAGTGATTTTCTTAGGTACGTCGGGATGAAACGCAGGATATACATACTGGTAATGTTGATGCTCGGTCTGGCTGTACAGGCGCAGACCAGGATGGACTATTTCCTGATGGAAGCGGGCAAATCCCGTATGCGTCAGGATTGGAGCCAGGCGATGATGCTGTACCGTCATGCCCTGGACATCAACCCTGACTCGCCCGAGGCGCTGTTCCAGCTCGGGCGTATGTCTTTCTATATCCGCGAGGACAGCGTTGGCGAGAATTACATGCACAGGGCCATAGACATAGACAGTACGAATACTGCGTACATGGAATCCCTGGCTGCGATTTACCTGCGTACAAACAGGGCTGAGAAGGCGCTGCCTTTGCTTGAGAAGATGAGCGTGCTGGAGCCGCGTCGCACTGATGTGCTGTCGCATCTGGCTACTTATTACGGAGAGACGGGGCGTCTGGAGGATGCAATCAAGACGTTGGACAGATGGGAGACGCTCGAGGGCAGGATACCGCAGCTCTCGTACGAGAAGTACAGTCTGTATAACCAGTTGGGCGACAGTGTCAGGGCTTTTGGTGAACTGGAGGCGTTGTGCAACGAGTTTCCGAGCGATATGACTCACCGTGTACGCATGGGATACCAGTACCAGCTGCATGGTAATATGAAGAAGGCCGGTCAGATTTACGACGAGGTGCGACTAAGCGAACCGCATAATCCGCAATTGCAGATAGCGATGATGGAATATTACGAGGCGCGGGGACAGAAGGAACGTGCAGATGCAATGCGCGATTCGATGATGTTTGACGTACAGGCTGACAAGTCTCTGCGGTATGGCCTGCTGCAGAACTATATCCAGGGGCTGGAAGGTAATCCCAAGGCTGACTCGCTCGTGGCTGACAGGTTCGACAGGCTGTTTGCGATTGATTCCACCGATGTCGAGGCAATGGGCATATATGCTTCGTGGCTGGCTTATATGGAGAAACCTGATTCTGTGATATGCCCCGTTATGCAGCGTCTGCTCAGGATTGCCCCGGATAACGAGATGGCTACGCAGTGGCTTCTGCAGTACTTTGCGCAGAAGCAGGAATATATTTCGCTTGAGGAGATATGCCGTCGCGGTACGAATTACCATCCTGATAACCTTGCCTACCATTATTTCCTGGGAATGACGTTCTCGGAACTGGGTAAGGAGCAGGAGGCTCTGGATGCGTGGCAGAAGGGTCTGAAACTGCGCAGCCCCAGGACGTCACCGGTTCAGATATCCAACGTCTTTACTGCATCGGGCGATATGTTCTACAAGATGAACAGGATGCGCGAGTCGTTCTGTGCATACGATTCGGCATTGGTATATAACAAGGACAATATCCTGGCGCTGAACAACTATGCCTATTTCCTGTCCCTCCGCAAGGAGAACCTGGACAAGGCTGAGCAGATGAGTTACCGTACCATCAAGGCCGAGCCTGACAACATTACATATCTGGATACCTATGCGTGGATATTGTTCATGCGTGGCGAGTATGCCGAGGCAGCTCATTATATGGAGCGTGTCGTCAGTCCCGACAGTACGGAAGCGGCTCTGTTGGCAGATTCCCGCATGTCAAGTGCGCTGCTGGAGCATGCCGGCGACATTGCATGGTTCAACGGGGATACAGGCAGGGCCTGTTATCTGTGGGAACTGGCCATAAAGCGGGGCGATGACGAGGTAAGTGCCACTCTTCAGAAAAAGGCGAGGAAAAAGAAATACTTCAAGAAATAGACGATGATGAAATACAGATATATTTTATTGACTGTCATAGCTGTTTTGTCCATGATGTCGTGCTCTTCGTCCAGGAAGGCTGCACGTCAGGAGGCGCAGACAACATATGGGTGGAATACCGGCGACTGCGTGACGCAGCGTAGCAATCTGGTGCTGAAGAGCGGTAACCGCAGTGTAAGCCTGGGAGGCTCGCTTCGTATGAAACGCGATGATGTAATCCAGATGAACCTGACATACGGTTTCCTGAGTATAAACGTCGGAACCCTGGAACTGACACAGGACAGTGTGCTGTTCGTCAGCCGTATGACCAAGCAGTACACGCGCTCGTCTTACGATGAGGTTTCGCTGCTCGTAGGTAAAAGCATAACGTTCAATGATATCCAGAAGTATTTCTGGGGTGAGGCCGGTGACGGTAAGACTGCGGTCATGAGTTGGAAATACAACGGATTTACCGATATGGGCAACGGCAGGAGGCTCCCTGCCGGACTTGAGGTCAATGTCCGGGCATCAGGCCGTTCGGCAGATGCAACCATACAGTTGTCCAATCCCAAGGAGGAGAGTGACTGGAGCCAGCGTACCAGGATAAATGAGAAGAGTTATGACCGTCTTACCCTGGAACAGGTGGCAAAGCTTCTGTTGAATATAGTAAACAAAATCTGACGGGACTAATATAAAATATCTGTTTGCACGATGTACACCAGGCATGTCTTCAAGCTCACTGTAATACTGCTGCTTCTCTTGCCGGCAGCTCCCTGCACTGCCCAGAACAGCAAGAAGGTAAAGGCATTGAAGGCTCAGCAGACGCAGTTGCAGAAGAACCTGAAGAAGTCACAGCAGGATCTGGCCAAGACCAAGAAGGAGGTCAAGGCCGGCCGTGAAACGCTGCATCACATCGGTGTACAGTTGGATGACCGTCTGGCGCATATCCGTAATATGGAGAACGAAATGGACAGTGTGGAAAACAATATCTCTGCACTGAACCGTGATATTGCGGAAAAGGATTCGCTGCTGCTTGAGAAGAAACGCAGGTTTGCCCGTGCGATGCGTTTTATACGCCAGTTCCCCAAAATCAAGTCTCCGTTGTTGTTTGTGTTGAGTGCAAAGACCTTTACACAAATGTACCGGCGTGCGCGCTATGCACGCGAGTATGCGACATATCAGAGGGATCTGGGTATGCAGATACAGCGCAAGCAGGGTGAACTGATGGAGGCACAGAATATGCTTCTGGCTGCCAAGAGCCGCATGGCTGGTATTATCCGCAATGTCCTTCAGGAGCGTCGCAGGCTGAATCAGGAGCAGGTTGCGCAGAAGAAGGTTGTCAGCAGCCTGGAGGAAAGGCAGAAAGGTCTGAACTCCAAGGTTGCACAGCAGCAGAAGGAACTGAATGAACTGAACAAGAAGATAGATGCCCTGATAGCCTACGAAATCGAGCAGGCGCGTAAACGGGCATTGGAGGCGGCACGCAAGAAGGCGGCGGAGGAAGCTGCACGTAAGAAAGCCGCTGAGGAGGCAGCACGCAAGAAACAGGCGGCTTCGTCTGCCAAGCCTGCCCAGGGGAAGACTCCAGGGTCTTCGGCCTCAGGCTCTGCTAAGGCGACAGCTCCGTCATCATGGCTGACACCCGAAGAACGGCAGCTGACAGGCAGTTTCGAGGCAAACCGCGGACGTTTGCCGGTACCGATTACCGGTCCGTATATGATTGGCGGCCGATTTGGCTCATATCAGGTGTCTGGATTAAGTCATGTAACTCTTGACAACAAGGGTACCGACTATGTAGGACAGCCGGGAGCAAGGGCGCGTTGTATCTTTGACGGTGAGGTTACTGCTGTATTCCAGTTTGCCGGTACCAAGAACATCCTGATACGTCATGGCAGTTACATTTCCGTTTACTGCAATCTGTCGTCGGTGACGGTCAGCAAGGGACAGAAAGTCCGTACACGTGACATCATAGGCACGGTGATGGAGGACGGCAACGGGCGTTGCCCGCTGCATTTCCAGCTTCGCAAGGAGACGGTCAAACTGAATCCTGAATCCTGGATTGGACGATAAGCTAAAGGTCTAAGCCGTCAAGTAGTCGGACATATATATCCAGCGCCTGGCGTATTTCACTAAGACATACGAATTCATCGGCAGAGTGGCTTCGGCAACTCTGACCCGGACCCATTTTCATGGACGGACAGTGCAGCAGGGCCTGATCGCTAAGAGTGGGGCTGCCAAAGGGTTTGAGGTCCATCTGCATTGCCCGTTGCAGCATAGGATGCGTTTCATCTATTCTGGATGACATCAGTCGGGTACTGCGCGGTTGCACATCGCTTTTCACGTGTGATTTAATGAAGTCCAGTATTTCCGTATTGGAGTATAGCTCGTTGCTGCGTATGTCTGCAGTAAACGTGCACGTGTCAGGAACGACATTGTGCTGGCTTCCTGCATTTATAACCGTAACGGTCATCTTGACCGGCCCCAGTGTGGGACTTATCTTGGGGAACTGGTAGCTTCGGAGCCAGTTTATGTCGTCGATGGCATGGTAGATGGCGTTGTCTCCCTCGTCACGTGCTGCATGTCCGCTGCGCCCGTGGGCAGTGAAATCCAATACCATAAGTCCCTTTTCGGCAATTGCCGGCTGCATACCGGTTGGCTCTCCCACCAGTGCGGCATCTATATGCGGCAGCAGTGTCAGGGCGTGCCCGATTCCGTTCTTGCCACTGACTTCCTCCTCGCAGCTTGCAAGGAATATCAGGTTGTAGGACCTGTTTTTTGCCGACAGCACCCTGAATACCTGCAGTAATGTTACCAGGGACGCGCCGTCGTCGTTGCTCCCCAATCCGTATATGCGGTCATCCTCGATAGTGGCTTTATATGGGTCATATGTCCATGTATCACTCGGTTTCACCGTATCTATATGGGCATTCAGCAGCAATGTCTGACGCTCTTCGAGATAGTCACCGGCAATGGTCCAGATGTTATTGCCGTCGCGTCGTACATCCAGTCCGTAGTCATTGCGCATGACGTTTTCAAGCACGTCTGCTGCCTGCGTTTCGTTGCGACTGGTGCGTGGGGTTTCAATCAGTCTCACAAGCAGGTCTACTGCATCCTGACAGAGTAATTCGTAATTCATAATTCACAATTCTAATCAAAAAAAGGAGAACGGCGTGTTCTCCTTTTCAGGTCGGGATGACAAGACTCGAACTTGCGACCTCGCGCCCCCCAGACGTGTGCGCTACCAACTGCGCTACATCCCGATTGTGTTTGCAAAGGTATGAATAAGTATGGAAAAAACAAATAAAATCCTATTTTAATTTATATTTTTTCGGGCAAAAGTACTTTTTTTGCTAACTTTGTGCGCAAATATACCCGTTTAACTTTGTATGTCAACAATCAAAATAACAGCACCGGAGCTGAGGGAAAGACGAATCATTCTGCCTTCGAGCAAAAGCATTAGCAACCGTGTCCTGATTATCCGTGCATTGTCGGCATTGCAAGGTGAAATTTTCAGTTACGACTGTCTGCCTGAACTGTTTAACATATCCGACTGTGACGACAGCAGGGTTGTAATAAATGCCCTGGAGCAATTGGAGATTGAAAACGGGGAGGGAGAACCGGCAGGAAGCGATACCATAGATATTGGGGCGGCCGGAACTGCTATGCGCTTTATGACGGCATTGCTGTCGGTATGTCCGGGTACGCATACGTTAACTGGTACTGAGCGAATGAGACACCGTCCCATCCGCCTTCTGGTTGAGGCATTGCAAAAGTTGGGTGCGGACATCCGATATGTCGGTGAGGAAGGATTTCCTCCGCTGCGCATCTCGGGAAAGGTGCTGAAAGGCGGACGTATATGTCTGGCAGGCAATGTCAGCAGTCAGTATGTAAGTGCCTTGCTGATGATCGGTCCGGTACTGCAGGATGGCCTGATACTGAAATTGACAGGCAAGGTTATAAGCCGTCCGTACATTGATATGACTGTCGCCATAATGGCACAGTTCGGAGCACAGGTAAGCATTGCTGACGGTAAGGACAAGGCAACACTGGTACTTGAGGTGTTGCCTGGCGGTTACAAGCCAATAGAATATGTGGTGGAAAGCGATTGGAGCGCAGCATCATACTGGTACGAGATGGTATCACTTGCGACTGACGACAAGGCGAGCGTAGTGCTGCCTGGACTGATGCGCAATTCGCTGCAGGGCGACAGCCGCATAGCGGAATACTTTGAACCACTGGGAGTCAAGACCGAATATCTGTGTGACAGTGACGGCAAGCCTTTTGTGAGGCTAAGTCGCGTACCTGTCAGGCCACAGCTGCTTGTATCGACGTACATGCTGAATCTTGTCAACCAGCCTGACTTGGCACAGACACTGGTTGTGACGTGCTGCATACTGGGAATAAAATTCAGGTTTACAGGTCTGGAAAGTCTGAAAATCAAGGAGACTGACCGTATGGCCGCCTTGTGCACCGAACTGGCGAAACTGGGATTCGAAGTTGAGGAAGAGAACGGCGACACGCTGGTGTGGAAGGGTGGACGCTGCATATCCAACAGCAAGGCGATTGATACATACGACGATCACCGCATGGCGATGTCTTTTGCTCCTGTTGTGATGCGTACAGGCACTGTCAGTATCAATAATCCCGAGGTGGTAAGCAAGAGTTATCCGACGTTCTGGGACGACATACCCAAGGCTGATGAAAACGCTGTGGATGCTGAATGCTGCGGCATGCACGAGGTATGTGAGAAGGACAGCCTGCTGGCTGCCGTGAGCCGCGACATAGAGTACTACGAGGATGAGGAACTGGACCGTTTCCGGGGTGTGAAGAGCGACGAATACCTTCCGCCCGAAATAGAGGAGTTCCAATATATACTGGAAACTATGCGCGAAGACGAGGTTGCCGGCTGGATGCGGTCGCTTACCTTGCGGGGTGTGGCGCTGCCTGACGAACTCAAGGACGAAGTGCTGATGATTATAGGGGAGCGGCGGCAATAAATGCTCCCTCGCGCACGTTATGATATAGCTGAATGATGAAAAGAACGAACTACAGAATATCCGTCTGGGACAGGCTGTCCGTGATTGCCTGTCTTATTCTGCTTTTCACATTCACCGGCTGTTCCACCAAAAAGAACACTCCCCTGACGCGCTTTTACCATTCCATGACCGCACACTACAACATTATGTACAACGGTCAGCTGGCATTCCGTGATGGAATGGAAGCGCAGGTTGACGGTCATAACGATGACTACACCTCACTGCTGCCCATGTACATCAGTACCAACAAGAGCACTGCAGGCATAGGGCGCAGCAACTACGAAACAGCCATACTCAAGAGCGAGAAGGCCATTAAACTGCACAACATCAAGCGCAAGCCTGCAGTCAAGCCCGGCAAGAAGAAGGATCAGCAGACCAAGGACTATCTTGCACGCAAGGAATTCAACCCATATCTGTGGCGTGCATGGATGATGCTGGGGCAAAGCCAGTTCCAACAGGGCGAATTCATCGAGGCAGCGTCTACATTCAACTATACCATACGACTTTATTCAACCCAGCCCCAGGTTGCAAACCTGGCAAGAACATGGCTGGCAAAATGCTATGTGGCACTGGACTGGCCATACGATGCCGAGGATGTCCTACGCAAACTGGCCAAGGACAGCCTGGGGAATGCCGTACAGAAGAGCTACGACAACAGCCGTACGGCATGGCTGATACAGACAGGTCAGTACAAGGAGGCTATACCCTTGCTGAAAAAGGTCATACAAAATCAGAGAGGCCATATCGCCAGAGCGCGACTTAACTACCTGCTGGGACAGTTGTGCCATCAGGTCGGCGACAACGATGCGGCCTACAAGGCACTGACCAGGGTAATCCGCGCCAATCCCCCATACGTTATGAGCCTGAACGCACAGGTGCTGCGAAGCGAGGTTACAAGCAAGGGACATACTAAGCAGACAATCAGGAAACTGCAGCGTATGGCCCGCAACCAGAACAACAAGCAGTATACCGACCAGATATACTATGCCATAGGCAATATCTATATGAACGAGGGCGACACCCTGCACAGCATATATGCCTGGGAGAAAGGCGCCAAGGAAAGCCGGGGCGGAGCTGTCAAGGCACAGATACTCTTGCGGCTTGCCGAGGTATATTGGAATCAGGACAACTACATAGATGCAGCCCGGTGCTACAAGGGATGCGCCGGAATCATGGACAAGGAGAAGCCAGGCTATGACATAATCCAGCAGCGCGCCCAGATGCTCGAGCCCTTGTCACCACACCTGGAGACAATCAAGCTGCAGGACAGCCTGCAGGCACTGGCAAAACTAAGCGAGGCCGAACAAATTGCCGTCGCAGACCGTCTGATAAAGGAGCTGAAGAAGAAAGAGAAAGAAGAAGCCCGCAGAAACGGCAACCAGAACACCGTGCAGAACCAGAATGCCGGACAGGCTCCCAACACAGGCACAGCACCCACGGCCAACCGCCCGTCGACAACCGGGCAGACCTCCAACAATACATGGTACTATTCCAACTCCAATACAGTACAGCGTGGACGCGAGATATTCCAGAGGAAGTGGGGCAGGCGACGCAACGAGGACAACTGGCGCTGGGCAGACCGCAGTGCATTCGGCAGCGGAGATACAGGTACCGGTATGTCTGATACCGGCAACACGGCAGATACGACATTCACGGATATCCCTGAAATTGACGAGAAGGAACAGGCACGCCGCGATTCGCTGGCGCGTGACCCCCACCACCGCGAATACTACCTCAACCAGATACCCAACACCGAGGAACAGATGCAGAAGTCGCATGACCTGTTGCGCGATGCCTTGTACAATGCCGGAGTCCTGGAGCAGGACAAGGTCGGAAACTACCCCATGGCACGCAAGACCCTGGAGAGGCTCATGCACGACTATCCCGACTTTGACAAGATGGACGACGTGTTCTACCACATGTTCCTCATCTGTGGCCGTCTTGGACTGGACCAGGACGCAGCGCTTTACCGCGACAGCATTGTGTCAGCCTACCCCGACAGCAAGCTGGCAGCCCTGCTCTCCAACCCCAACTACGACCAGATTGCACGCGGCGGACGTCATCTCGAGGATTCGGTATACACCGCGACATACGAGGCATACAAGGAAAGCAACTATCCCGAAATTGAAAAGAACTATCGCTTCTCGACCGAGAATTATCCCGAAGGCAAGCACCGCGCACGTTTCATGTTCATACATGCCATGGGGCAGCTTTACAGCGGCGACAGGCAAGGCTTCCTCGCCTCGCTAAAGGAACTTGTCGAGAAATATTCGGCCGAAGAGGTTGGCAAGCTCGCAGCCGAAATAATGAAAGGCGTCAGCGAAGGCCGCCTGCTACAGGATGGTAAATGGGATACAAGCGGAATATGGGGCCTGCGTACAAATATGGCAAGTACCGACAGCACCCAGGTGGCACAACTCCGGGATACACGTATCGGCCAGTTTGCATTCGTCCTGGCCTATCCCAAGAATTCACTTGACGAGGACCAGCTCCTGTTCGAGATTGCACGCTATAACTTCACCGCTTTCCTCGTCCGCAACTTCGACCTCGAAATCAGCGACGTAGGCGGTATCAGCATGCTTGTCGTGCGCGGATTCCTCAGTTACGACGAAGTCCACGCATACGCACAGCAGCTTTACAGCGACCAGCACATGGCCACAGTTCTTGAAGGCATCCGCACGCTGCTCATCGCCGAAGACAACCTGAAACTGCTCGGAACCCAGTTCAGTTTCGATGACTACAAGGATTTCTACGAGGAGAAATATGCACCCCTTCAGGTACCCCAGGACCTTAGAATTGACGAAAACCAGATTATCGAACCCGTTGACGGCGAAGACACCGACGGCCCCGCCGGTGACGACGACAATAACGACCAAGACCAGGACGAGATCATCGTCGATGACGACGACTTCCCCTATGGTTTCTAAAAAACTTACACAATGGCACGACTACTTTGGGTTGACGACGAGATAGACCTGCTCAAGGCTCACATCCTGTTTTTGGAAAAGAAAGGCTACGAGATAGACACCGCCACTAACGGCTACGATGCCCTGGACCAGGTTGTAAACAGCAAATCGTCAAATAGCAAATCCTACGACCTGGTACTCCTGGACGAAAACATGCCCGGCCTCAGCGGACTCGAAACCCTGCAGCGCATCAAGCAGATACTGCCTGCGGTTCCTGTTGTCATGGTCACCAAGAGCGAGGAGGAGAATATCATGAACCAGGCCATCGGAGCCAAGATAGCAGACTACCTGATAAAACCCGTCAATCCCACCCAGATACTCCTGTCGCTCAAGAAGAACATACATCAGCGCGAGATTGTGAGCGAAGCCACCGATAGTGCCTACCAGCAGAACTTCGGCAAGCTCAGCATGCAAATCAACGACTCCCGCTCCATACAGGACTGGATGGAAGTCTACCGCCAGCTCGTACAATGGGAACTCGAACTCGAGAATACCGCCAGCAGCATGAGCGAGATGCTTGCACTGCAGAAACGGGAAGCCAACAACGAGTTTGCGCGCTTCGTTCGCAAACAGTACATGCAATGGATGGAATCACTCCTCGGCCACCGTCAGGACCAGGACCGCCCGCTTATGAGCCCCGAGGTCATGAAGAACAAGGTATTCCCACTGCTCAACAACCACCGGAAAGTATTCCTCATTGTTATCGACAATTTCCGCTGGGACCAGTGGAAGACACTCCTGCCCGAGATTAGCAGCATGTTCACCATCGACGAGGACATGTACTGCAGCATCCTGCCCACAGCCACACAATACGCACGCAATGCAATCTTCAGCGGACTTATGCCAATCGAGATTCAGCACATGTTCCCCGAACTGTGGGTAGACGAGGACAGCGAGGAAGGCAAGAACCTGAACGAGTCACCGCTGATTGCCACCCAGCTCGAACGCTTCCGCCGCCACGACAGCTTCTCGTACCACAAGATCAACGACTCAGCAGCCGCCGACCGCCTGCTGCAGCAGTTGCCCAACATACTGCAGAACGACCTCAACGTCCTTGTGCTTAATTTCGTCGACATGCTCAGCCATGCACGCACCGAAAGCCGCATGGTGCGCGAACTGGCCGGCAACGAGGCAGCCTACCGCAGCATTACCCAAAGCTGGTTCCGCCATTCGGCCATAGCCGGACTCTTCCGCCGTCTTGCCCAGACAGACTGCACCGTCATTATAACCACCGACCACGGCAGTGTACGCTGCAACAATCCTGTAAAGGTCGTAGGCGACAAGAACGTCAATTCCAATCTTCGCTACAAACTGGGTAAGAACCTGGCATATAACCCCCGTGAAGTCTTCGAGATACGCCAGCCACAGCAGGCAGGACTCCCCAGTCCCAACCTCAGCACCGCATATATCTTTGCACAGAACCAGGATTTCTTTGCCTACCCCAACAACTACAACTACTACGTCCAGTACTACCGCGACACATTCCAGCACGGTGGCATTTCCATGGAAGAAATGCTCATCCCCCTCATCACGCTAACCCCCAAGACCTAGTAATCCCTACATTGCATTCCGCAAAGCCTGAGGTGACAGACCAGTGTTTCTCCGCACCCATGTACCGAAGTGCGAAGCATTCCTGAATCCCATTCGCGAAGCAATCTGCTTGATACTGAGCGAGTGCTGGCGCAAAAGCATCTTGACCTCACGCAGCAGATGCTCGTTCACAATCTCGCCCGCAGTACATCCCGACACCTGCTTGCATACACTGGAGAAATACTTCGGAGTGATATGCAGCCGTTTCGCGTATCCGTTTACATTGTCCACCTTGTCGCCGTCACTGTTCAGCATCTCCAGGAAACGGCACATAATCAGTTCAGCTGATGTACTATGTACGACGGACGATGTACGCATATAGCTCAGGTCCTTCATATACAGTCCCAAGGAGTGGAACAGCAGCAGTATTGCACGTGACTTGTGCTCACTGTCATCCTGAGCCAGCAGTTTTCCAATTGTATTGATGTACGATGTTATCATGTTCTGCTGCCCGGGAGTCGGTGTTGCCACACTATGGCTGCGCATCAGGGCGTATCTGGCAAAATCCAGATCCGAATCCTTCATTATCCAGTCGGCATACCTTGCCGTACAGAAAAGACCAGTAACCTGCAAGTCGATACTCATCATCAACCCCTCGACTACGTTATTGGGATTGCATACGAATACCGAGCCCTCGTTCAAGTTGTATTTCCTGTTGTCAATGATAATTGTCGCGTGTCCGCGTTTGATCATCATAAACAGAAAACCGTCTATCAGCAACTCCTTGTCCGGGAAATCGGCAATAACCTGCATGCTGTCCACAATCACTATCTCGTCATTGCAGAAGGTATAGTCACGGTTATCACTGACTTTACTGATATTAATCGTTTTCATCAGCACAAAGATAGCAACTTTATTCGCAAATCAATCATAAATAAGAGAAACAGAACATTCTTGCGCACAAATGATATTCAATAACTCCTGATTTTATCATATCTTTGCAGAAAGAATCTTAATCAAGTAATATGTACAAATCGGGTATTTTATTTATTTCTGCAATGGCATTTCTAATGTCATCCTGCTCACAAAAGGAAAAAACACAGACTGATGTCCTGAAAGTAGAGGTTGAGATTGTAAACAGTACAAATGCAGAAAGTGGTCGCCAGTATGTAGGAGTAGTTGAAGAAAATTCGAGTGTTGCATGCAGTTTTACCGGTTCTGGTGCTATCAGCAAGGTCTGCGTGGATGAAGGCCAGCATGTAAGAAAGGGCCAGTTGGTTGCGCAACTTGACGAAACCCAGGCACGTAATATGGTTCAGGCAGCGCAGGCCAGCGCCATGCAGGCACATGATGCAAAGGAACGTCTGCGTCAGTTGCACGAAAGCAATTCTTTGCCTGATATGAAATGGGTCGAGATACAGAGCCAGGTTGAACAGGCCGAAGCTCAGTTGCAACTTGCCCGGAAACATCTGGCTGAATGTTGCATATATGCTCCAACAGATGGTGTGGTTGGCAAAAAAATGCTGGATGCAGGCGAAACGGCATTACCCAGCATGCCTGTACTTACTATACTTAATATAGATAAGGTAAAAGTCAGGATAAGCATTCCTGAAAGGGAGATTGCAAGTATCAGTACGTCTACCGCTTCAACAATATCGGTTGATGCCTTGGGAGGCAGGACTTTTTATGGAGGGACTATAGTAAAAGGTGTCCAGGCAGATGTGCTGACTCATACTTACGACATAAAGATAGATGTGACTAATGCTGAGGGACTGCTTTTGCCTGGCATGGTTGCCAAAGTTTACATCGATGGTGTGGGTACAAATGATGGACCACTGGTAACTGTTCCAATAAGATGTGTGCAGCAGAGTGCCGATGGCAGACTGTTTGTGTGGACTTGTGTCAATGGGAAGGCTCATCGCCAGGATATTTCTACTGGGGAGGTGTCTGGGAATCGTATAGAGATAACGGCTGGACTGAACGTTGGCGACAAGGTGATAACGGCTGGTTATCAGAAGGTGAGCGAAGGTTCGCCTGTAACAATATAATCTGAAACGAAATGGCTTTCAAGAACAGTAGTTGGATTGCATGGCCAATAGAGAACTATAAAATAACGGCTTTCCTGACGGGTTTGCTGTTTGTTTTTGGCTTGTATGGCATATATATGATGCCAAAGGACGAATTTCCTCCTTTTACGATACGCCAGGGTGTTGTAATTGCTGTAATGCCAGGCGCTACTTCACAGGAAATCGAGGAACAGGTGGCACGTCCTTTGGAGCGTTATATATTTACGTATAAGGAGGTTGACCGCTCCAAGACATATTCAACCTCCAAAAACGGGATGTGTGTGATAATGGTGCAGTTCCAGCAGGACCAGAACAATCTGGTGCCTGTGTGGAGCAAGATAAAGCATGGAATAAATGCTTTTAAGTCGCAACTGCCGGGAAGCGTGGCTGCAGTGATTGTACAAGATGATTTTGGTGATACGTCGGCATTGCTTATTACGGTGGAAAGTGACTTGCGCTCATACCGTGAACTGCAGGGGTACAGCGATGAACTGGCCGACCGTCTACGCCGGTTGCCTAGTGTGAGCAATGTTCGGCAATTTGGAGAGAAGAAGGAGCAGATAACATTGTCTGTTGATCGCAAGCGGCTGGCTGCATACGGGATTGGTCAGATGAATCTTATACGAGCTATCGAGTCACAGGGCCTGACAACCATAAGTGGAGTAGTGAGCACTCCCAGGCAGAATATTCAGATACACATTGCGCCCACGGAAAATAGCGAGCGTGAGATAGCCGACCGTATAATATACAGTGGTGCCGATGGCAAGGTTGTGAGAGTAGGTGATGTTGCTGAAGTATCACGCGAATATGATATTTCGGACTCGTACATGATGAGCAACGGTAAACGGTGTGTATTGCTGTCATTGGAGATGTTAAAGGGGAACAACATCGTGAAATATGGCGAGGATGTGGATAGAATATTGACCAAGTTCAGTGACGATTGTCTGCCTGAAGATGTGGAAATGCGACGAATTACAGATCAGCCTCAGGTCGTTGGTCTTTCGGTGCATGATTTTCTGCGTGACCTGATTATTTCCATGTTGATAATCATAGCGGTAATGATGGTGCTTTTCCCTTTCCGTAGTGCTGTAGTTGCTGCGCTGACCATACCGCTGTCTACATTCATAAGCATCGGAATAATGTATTCCATAGGCATAGAGTTGAACATTATCTCGTTGGCGTGTCTGATAGTGGTGTTAGGTATGATTGTGGATAATTCGATTGTTGTTATAGATGGTTATTTGGAATTTCTGGGAAAAGGAATGGGTCGAGGCAAAGCTGCGATAGATAGTGTAAGACAGTACTTCTGGCCTATGCTTCTGGCCACTGTGTGCATCTGTATGATATTCTTCCCTCTGCTTTATACCATGACTGGCGAGGCGAGGGACGTTATCGGGCTTTTCCCTATAACCATTACGATTAATTTGATGGTGAGCCTTGTGGTTGCTGCTTGTGTAATACCTGTACTGAATACGACATTCATCCACAATGTAAATGTCAAGGTGTCGGGTAAACGGGATTTGACAGACCGTGTGCAGGCAATATATGACGAGGTATTGAACTGGAACTTTCGCAATCCATGGAAAACGATAGCAGGAGGAGTGGCCATAACCGTAATATGCATGTGTCTGTTTCCTTTGCTGAAGATGCGTCAGTTCCCGTTTGCCGACCGTAACCAGTTTGCCGTGGAGATATATCTGCCTGAGGGTAGTGGTCTGGATGAGGCGAGTGCCATTGCGGACAGTCTCTGCAATATTCTGGCCACGGATGAACGTGTTACTGGAACCACTACGTTCATAGGTTGTTCTTCTCCACGTTTCCATGCGAGTTATGCTCCTATAATTGCGGGGAAGAATTTTGCCCAGATTATTGTAAATACACAGGGTATAGACGAAACTCTGGCGCTTCTTGATGAATATCAGCCAATGTATTCCAACCATTGGCCACAGGCATATGTACGATTCAAGCAGATGGATTATCTACCTGTTCCCACATACGAGTACCGCTTCTATGGTAACAATCAGGATTCGATTCAGAAGTGTGCTGAGCAGTTGATGAAGGAAATGCGCTCGTATGATGAGTTGGAATGGGTGCATACAGATTATGACCAACCTTCGCCACATGTCGAGGTCAGGCTTGATCCTGTAGCATCGGCACAAATGGGGATTGACAGGACATCGTCTGAGTTGCAGTTGATGCTTCAGACAGGTAAGATGCAGGTCGGCAGTATTTGGGAGAGTGGTGACGTAGACGGGGTAAGCAAAACTTACGAGATGCCTATAGTTCTGAAAGACCGTGCTTCGGACTCGATGAAAATATCTGATGTGGGAAATACGTATCTTTCTACTTCTACAGGTGGTTCTGTGCCTCTTCGTCAGGTGGCACGCAGAGTGCAACCTGAATGGCAGCAGACAAAGATTGTTCACCGAAACGGTGAGCGTTGCATTTCGATAACAGCCGAGAGTAAGCGTGGTGTATTTGCCTTAGGTGTGCAAAAACGTATTATTAATTATATTTCCAAAATGAATCTGCCAAAGGGTGTGCGGTCTGAGATTGGTGGTGAAACAGAGAAGGATGCCGAGACCACACCGCAGATAATCGGAGGTATAGGGCTGTCGATTGTTATTATATTCTTTTTCCTGCTGTTTAATTTCCGAAGATTCTCGATATCGTTTATTTGCATTGCTGCCATTGGCCTGGGAATGCCTGGGGCAATAATAGGCCTTCTATTGGTAAATAAAACATTGGGATTGACTGCAATGTTCGGCTTCATCACGCTTATGGGTATGGTAATGCGTAACGAGATTCTTATTTTTGAGCATGCCAACGAAAAGATGGCTCAGGGCTGGTCTGCCCGCGATGCTGCATACGATGCCGGCAGGCGGCGAATGATTCCAATCTTTCTGACGACTGCGACTACGGCTGTAGGTGTCATACCGATGATTATTGCTGGTAGTTCGTTCTGGATGCCTGTGGGTGTTACTATATTTGCCGGAGGCATAGGCATGCTTGTACTGGTAACAACGGTTTTGCCTGTTGTGTATTGGAAAGTCTATGAAAAACCAATATCAAAAACAAAATAAAGGATGAAACGGATACTCTTTATTATTATAATGCTATGCGTTGCTGTATATGGAAATGCCCAACGTATCATAAATCTTGACGAGTGTCTTAAGATGGCTCGCGAAAACAACATTACGTTGAAAAATGCTGCATTGAGCATACTTGCTGCGCGTGAGCAGAAAAGTGAGGTTTATACAAAATACTTTCCTCAGATTCAGGCTAACGTGATGGCTATACATACATTTGGTGCTTTCATGCAGGGAGGTGATGCTATACGAACATACACTGCGGCAATATCTGCAACCATGCCACTATATGCAGGCGGACAGATTACAACCGGCAATAAACTGGCAGAACTGAATACCGACGTGGTTTCGTTACAACGGGATATTCAGGAAAGTGATGTTCTACAGAAAGTTACTGAATGTTACTGGCAGATTGCCAAAGTGAAGTATAACTTGAATACCATTAGTGCTGCAGAAAAACAGGTTGACGAGGTGGAACGCCAGGTAGAGAATATGGTCAAGGCAGGCATTACAACCCGAAATGACCTTTTGAGAGTACAGATACGTAAGCAGGAGCTGGCATCTAATCGCCTGCAGTTAGAGAATGCACAACACATTCTACGTATGCTGCTGGCACAGCAAATAGGATGTGCAGGCGAGGATATAGATATATCTGCTACGGATACGGAAACTGTAATCAATCCAGATGAAGTGCATGTTTCTGTATTGGATGCAGTCAATGTGCGCAATGAATTATCGTTGGCAGCCAAGGGTGTAGAAGCATCGCGTCTGCAGATTCGTCAAGAGCGCGGCAAACTGTTACCGACAATAGGTGTTGGAGTCACTGGTTTTAATTATGGTATAGGTGGATTGCCTGATGTTTTAGGATATTACGTTAAAACCAATGCAACAAATGGGCTTGCACTGGGAAGCCTGAGTGTTCCCATAACCGCATGGTGGGGCGGAACTCATGCAATCAAACGTAGGAAGATGGCCTTGCAGCAGTCGCGGAACGTATTGCAGCAGACACGCGAGCAACTGGCCATTGACATAGAAAGTGCGTGGTCCTCACTTCAGGAGAGTTACAAACAGATAGAGATTGCGCGTACTGGGGTTGCACAGGCGGAGGAGAACCTTCGTATCTCCATGAATGCCTATCGGGTGGGTACAGAGACACTGACAAACTTGTTGGATGCGGAAACACTGAACAGAAAAATGCAGGACGGTCTGTCGGCAGCTATAGCTGATTATCAGGTGAAGATGTCTGATTACATCAGGAAAACAAGATAGTTGTTTAGCCTATCTCGACTAACCGGGTATCGTCGGGTTGCTGGGTTATTTTTACGGGGACTGTGTCCTGTGGCAGGTATTGCTCTACAAGTTCGGGCCATTCCATCAGGCAGAGATTGCCGCTGTAGATGTATTCGTCGAATCCTATATCGAGGATTTCCTCGGGACGGCGTATGCGGTAGAAATCGAAGTGGTATATGGGTTGTGAGGCGAGGGCGGCAAGATGCTTGGGCAGAATGCCGGACCGGTATTCGTTGACAATTGCAAAGGTAGGGCTTGTGACGTCGTCCCTGACGCCAAGCTGCTGGCATATCGCACGGATGAAAGTGGTCTTGCCTACTCCCATATTGCCATAGAAGGCGAACAGGCGTCTGTCGCCTATGTTGTCGACAAATGTCCGGGCTGCCTGTGTTATGTCCTGTAGTGTGAATTGCATAATGACAGGACTATGTACCATAGTATTATTGCGGCAAAGCAGCTTTCTGCGAGCAGCAGGCAGGGAAGGCAGCCTGCGAGGAAAATGTACTTGACTTTGTTGTCTGCCCAACTGAGGTTTTTGAACTTGAGGGAGAATAGTGGTATCTCGGCAACAAGCAGGAACGAGAACATGAGCATGAAGAGAAAGAGGAACACGGCATTGAACTTGGGACTTACCAGAAATGCGTGCTGGCCGAGAATGAGGCTGCCCCAGAAAAGGGCGTTGGCGGGTGTCGGGAGTCCGATGAAACTGGTCGCCTGACGTGTGTCAAGGTTGAACTTGGCAAGTCTCAAAGCCGAGAAGGCAGCCATGATGAAGGCGGTATATGGAAGGGCGTTACGAAGTGAAAAGTGAAAAATTCATTGATGCGAGCGGCTCGGGGTACTGGACTTCCTGGAAGAGGGTGAATAGCATCATGGATGGTGCTACGCCGAATGTGACTACGTCTGCCAACGAGTCGAGTTCCTTGCCTATGGGCGATGATACGCCAAGGGCGCGGGCGGCCATTCCGTCAAAGAAGTCAAAGACTGCTCCGAGCAGGATAAAGGCAACAGCCAGGGCATAGTGAGTCATTCTCATACGGAATGACACAGGATTATCCAGCAGGTATACCGATGCCAGCAGGGCGTTGCTAGTGGCTATGCAGCCGCAAATCAGGTTGCAGCAAGTTATGATGTTGGGAATGTGCTTTTTCACGATAGATTCGCAATAATTGTTTCGTTGCCGGTGGTTTTCTGTCCGAGTGTGACGTTGACCTTGGTGCCCAGTGGCAGATATACGTCCACGCGGCTGCCGAACTTGATGAAGCCCATGTGTTCGTCAATATAGCATTCCTCGCCTTCCTCCAGGTATGTGACTATGCGCCGTGCCATGGCTCCGGCAATCTGGCGTACCAGAATGTCTGTGCCTTCGGGGGTGGTGATAACAACGGTACTGCGCTCGTTTTCGGTACTGGCCTTGGGGAGCCATGCGGCCTTGAAGCGCCCGTTGTGGTGTACGACCTTGCGGACGATGCCTTCGACTGGAACCCAGTTGGCGTGTACGTTAAAAAGGCTCATGAATATGCTGACCATAATGCGGCGGTCGTGGAAGTATTCGTTCTCCTCGACTTCCTCGACGACAACGACTTTGCCGTCGGCCGGTGCTACGACTATGCGCTGTGTGTCGTCGCCTGCAAAGCGGCGTACCGGGCACTGGAAGAAATTGAGGACTACGAGGTATACTGCGACGCATACACCGAGCACGATGTAGCAGCATGTGGGGCAGAGGTGGTGGAGGAAGAAGAACATGAGTGCATTGAAGGCGGCAAGTGCCACGAATCCGGTTATGAGTGTTGTTGTGCCTTCGTGATGCAGTCGTATCTTACGTAATTTACGGAGTTTTTTTCCCATGTGGTTGTTCTGAAATTTGGACAAAGATAATAATTATATATTAGAAATGAGTAAAAGCGTGAGGCTTTTTTGTTGTCTGACATTAAAAAAAACATAACGTGACGAGAGGGTGTCGGATAAAAAGTGTATCTTTACGCCTAAAACGGTAAGGCATGGAAGATTTCATACATTTGCACGTACATACCCAGTATTCGCTGCTGGACGGACAGGCTAGCATACCTAAGCTGGTGGACAAGGCGATTGCCGACGGTATGCGCGGAATGGCGATTACGGATCATGGCAACATGTTCGGTGTAAAGGACCTGTTTGACTATTGCAGCAAGGTGAACAAGGACCGTAAGAAGCAGGGGCTGGAGCCATTCAAACCTATATTCGGATGCGAAATGTATGTTGCCAGAGGTGGAGACAAAGGTGTCCAGACAGGCAAAGAGAACCAGTCCGGATGGCATCTCATTGTTCTCGCCAAGAACGAAGTCGGATATCATAACCTGATAAAACTGGTAAGCCGCTCATGGGTGGACGGATTCTATATGCGTCCGCGTACAGACCACAAGGACCTGGAGCAGTTCCACGAGGGTCTGATTATATGCAGTGCCTGTCTGGGCGGCGAGGTTCCTAAGAAGATCTTGTCGGGCGATATGGCGGAGGTCGAGAAGACGGTAAAGTGGTTCAGGGATATATGGGGCGAGGACTATTATCTGGAAATCCAGCGCCATGAGGTCAAGGACCCGCGCCAGCGTGCCAATCGCGAGACGTTTGAACTGCAGAAGAAGGTGAACCCAGTCCTGATGGAACTTTCGGCCAAATACGGAATAAAGGTTATTGCAACGAATGATTCGCACTTTGTGGACGAGGATGATGCCGAGGCGCATGACCATCTGCTGTGTCTGTCAACAAGCAAGGACCTGAACGATCCGACGCGTATGCTGTATACTAAGCAGGAATGGTTCAAGACGCGCGAGGAGATGAACGGGATATTCGGCGATGTGCCCGAGACATTGAGCAATACGATAGAGATTCTGGACAAGGTGGAGACGTACAATTTGGATTCGGATCCTATTATGCCGTTCTTCCCCATACCCGAGGAATTCGGTACTGAGGAGCAGTGGAGGAAGAAGTTTACGCCTGAGCAGTTGTTCGAGGAATTCACTACGGATGAGAACGGGCAGAATCCTTTGCCGCGCGAGGAGGCTGAGAAGAAGGTCGGCAAGTTGGGGGGCATTGAGCGTCTGTACCGTATCAAGTTCGAAGCAGACTATCTGGCCAAACTGGCGTACGACGGTGCTGCACGGCTATACCCTGCTCCGTTGTCTAAGGATGTGGATGACAGGATACGTTTTGAACTGCATATCATGAAGACTATGGGTTTCCCGGGGTACTTTCTTATAGTGCAGGACTTTATCAATTCTGCACGTAAGGAACTTGACGTCTGGGTGGGTCCGGGACGTGGCTCAGCAGCGGGAAGCGTTGTGGCTTATTGTCTGGGCATTACGAAACTGGATCCGCTGAAGTACGACTTGCTGTTTGAGCGTTTCCTTAATCCTGACCGCATATCCCTGCCTGATATTGATACGGACTTTGACGATGACGGCCGCTGGAAGGTGCTGCAGTGGGTAATGAATAAGTATGGCAAGGAGAATTGCGCACATATCATTACGTATAGTACAATGGCTACGAAAAACAGCCTGAGGGATGTGGCTCGAATCGAGAAACTGCCATTGGATCAGAGTAATGCATTGTGCAAGGCCATACCTGACCATCTGATGTACCAGGGCAAGGAACTGAAGATGAATCTGGACAATGCCATCAAGTGTACGCCGGAACTGCAAGAGGCGGAAGCAAGTAACGACCCTACGCTTGCAAATACGATTAAATATGCCCGTAAGCTGGAGGGAAACATCCGTGGTACTGGTATTCATGCATGTGGCTTCATCATCTGCAGGGATCCTATTTCGGACCATGTTCCGGTATCTACGGCAGATGACCCGGATATTCCGGGTGACAAGACTCAGGTTACGCAATTTGACGGCCATGTGATCGAGTCCACCGGTCTGATAAAGATGGACTTCCTGGGGTTAAAGACGTTGTCGGAGATGAAGGAGGCCTGTCGTGTAATCAAGGAGGCACATGGTGTGGATGTTGATCTGGACAACCTGCCTCTGGATGATGAACTGACCTATCAGTTGTACCAGAAGGGTCAGACAGTAGGGACATTCCAGTTCGAGAGTGCCGGTATGCAGAAATATCTGAAGGAGTTGCACCCGACTGTTTTCGAGGACTTGATTGCCATGAATGCCTTGTACCGCCCGGGACCTATGGACTATATTCCGAGTTTCATTGCCCGCAAGAACGGCCGCGAGGAGATAAAGTACGACATTCCTGTTATGGAAAAGTACCTGAAGGATACTTACGGAATCACGGTCTATCAGGAACAGGTGATGCTGCTGAGTCGCTTGCTTGCTGACTTTACACGAGGTGAGAGTGATGCCTTGCGTAAGGCAATGGGTAAGAAGAAGAAGGATATTGTCGATGCGATGAAACCTAAGTTTATCGAGGGCGGCAAGAAGAAGGGGTATGATCCGGAGATATTGGAGAAGATTTGGGGAGACTGGGAGAAATTCGCTTCCTATGCCTTCAACAAATCTCACGCTGCCTGCTATTCGTGGGTTTCGTACCAGACGGCTTATCTGAAGGCTCACTACCCGAGCGAATTCATGGCTGCGCTTCTGACCAGGCGAAAGGATGATATAAAGGAAATCACGAAGCTATTGGACGAGTGCAAGGCTATGGGTATCGACGTAATGGGACCGGATGTGAACGAATCGCATTGTAACTTTGGTGTTAATGCCAAGGGTCAGATACGCTTTGGTCTGATGGCTATCAAGGGTATGGGCGAGGCTGCTGCAGAGGCTATTGTTGCCGAGCGTGAGAAGAACGGTCAGTACAAGAGCATATTTGATTTCGTACAGCGCGTTCCAATGTCTGTGGTAAAACGCAATGGACTGGAGAGCCTGGCTCTTAGTGGAGGATTTGATGCTTTCGGTAGCGAAATAACACGCGAGCAGTTTTTGGCATCCAATGCCAAGGGCGAGATATTTTTGGATACTCTGGTTCGTTTTGGCAACAGTTATCAGCAGAGTATGATGGAGTCTCAGTATTCGCTGTTTGGGGCGGATATGGTTGAGATTTCTACTCCGCCTATTCCCAAGGCTGCACCATGGAGTGCACTGGAACGCCTGAACCGCGAACGTAACTTGGTAGGTATTTACCTGAGTGCACACCCCTTGGACGAGTATGCTGTAATTGTGCGCGATGTATGTACGATGCATGCTGCGGAAACCAAGGAATTGAAAAAATTTCTGAATAGTGAGTTCTCGCTTGGCGGTATCGTCACAGGTATGCGTACGGGTATCAGTAAAAGGGGTAGTCAGTACGGGATCGTAACTATCGAGGATTATAGTGGACAGGGCGAAATATCACTGTTCGGCGAGGATTTTGCAAAATACAGCGGCTATATGTTCGATGGTAACAGTATCTATGTAACTGGGCAGGTTATGCCTGGTCGTTATGACCCGAACCGCATACAGATGCGAATCAACAATATACAGTTCCTGCATGATGTAAAGGACAGTATAATCAAGAATCTTACAATCAATATCAATGTCGGGAACACTGCTGCCAATGATATTGCAGAACTGGGACAGCATTTGCAGAACTGCAGTGTGAAAAGTCCGACGCCAGATCACCAGGGTGCTGAGGTAAAGATTGTCTTTTGGGATAGTTATGGGCAGGCACTTGAAACACGTCCGCGTAATATGCGTATAGATGTTACACGCAGCCTGGTTGATTTTATTAAAAAGAATGACTCCATGGAATATACTTTAAATAGAACTGATTTACAAACATAAAAACTTTATTGCTATGGCACAACACATTACAAGTGAGAATTTTGATGCGCTTTGCAACACTGGCAAGCCGATGATTTTGGACTTTTGGGCAACTTGGTGCGGACCATGTCGCCGTATGGCTCCGATAATCGATGAAATGGCAGACGAATACGACGGCCGTGCTATTGTCGGCAAGTGTGACATCGAGGAGGACGAGGACCTGCCTATGCGCTTTGGGGTACGCAGCATACCCACTATATTGTTCATCAAGGACGGTCAGGTTGTTGACAAGCAAGTCGGCGCATGCCCCAAGTCTGCATTGCAGCAGAAACTGAATGTTCTGCTCTAAAAACAGGATGTTATGAGTGACATTCAGATTAGTGAGGAAATGCTTTTTGCCGAGGAGGAGCATAGGACAGTACAGTATATCCGCAACTATCTGCCGCAGGAAGTCAAGGAGAAATTCAGTGAGGATGATATCTATTATTTCCTGGATGCATTCGTAGAGTATTGTGAGCAGAAGGGTATTATGGATAACGAGGACGAGGAGACTGACATCGACATCGACGAGGCGGCACAGTTCATGTGTGACTTGGCTAAGAAAGAGAACCAAGGTGTATTTGAACCTGAAGATGTCCGCTGGGTTGTAGACGGCCAGTTGGAATTCTGGGAACAGTAGTGATGGATGACCGGAAATACATGGGCATGGCACTTCAGGAGGCGCAGACAGCGCTTGATGAGGGCGAGATACCTATAGGTGCTGTAGTAGTATGTCGAGGTCAGGTCGTCGGCCGTGCTCACAATATGACCGAGCGGCTTAATGACATAACGGCACACGCGGAGATGCAAGCTATAACAGCTGCTGCAGAATATTTGGGAGGCAAATATCTGACGGACTGTACCTTGTACGTTACTGTAGAGCCGTGCATCATGTGTGCAGGTGCCATAGGGTGGGCTCAGGTTCCACGTGTGGTATATGGTTGTGGCGACCCCAAGCGCGGCTATAAGACATACGCTCCACATGCCCTGCATCCTCGCTGCGAGGCAATCGGCGGTGTTATGGAGCATGAATGCAGGGAGATGATACAGTCATTTTTCAGGACAAAAAGATAATGGCGGCACACAACGATTTCGGAATCCAGGGCGAAGACATTGCCATTCAGCATCTGCGTACCAAAGGCTATGACATCCTGGATAAGAACTGGCGCAGCGGACACAAGGAGATTGATATTATTGCCAGAAAGGATGATACAATTGTCTTTGTCGAGGTGAAAGCCCGTGCCAACGTCTTTTATGGAAAACCTGAGGATGCTGTGGATTTTCGCAAGATGCGTAATTTGATAAATGCTGCAGATGCATATCTGCGTCTATACATGATAGACTTACCGTGCCGGTTTGATGTCATTACTATAACCGGTACAGTACAAAGTCCATACATCTGTCATATTGAACAGGCATTCCGTCCATGAAACGAATATAGGGGACTAATGATTATACAGGCAGGCACGACAACCTCAACAAATGATTTTCTGCGGGATTATATACCCAAGGATGACATTACCATTGCATGGGCACAGTTCCAGACGAATGGACGTGGACAGGGCGGAGCTTGGATAAGTGAGCCTGGGCAGAATCTGCTCTTCAGTATATTGTTGATTCCGTCGGACCTCGCAGCCAGCGACGGATTCATTCTAAGCCAGGCCAATGCACTGGCACTGAGGGATACGCTGAAGGAATACATTGATGACGTTCATATCAAATGGCCGAACGACATATATACGCGTAATTGCAAGATAGCCGGAACACTGATAGAGAACCAATTGCAAGGAAAATATATCAGACGCAGTGTAATAGGTACAGGAATCAATGTCAATCAGAAGCATTTTCCCGAAGGACTGGCGGCACCGGTCACCAGTATTGTCCTGGAAACCGGCAAAACTGTACCACCTGAAGAAATATTGCATCGTTTTGCACAACAATTTCAGACATACTACCAATATATACAGGACGGACTATACGACTATATCCGCAAATTGTATTGCCAGTTTATCTATCTGCTTGGACAGCAACAGATGTTTGCTGACAAGGACGGCCAGTTTACAGGTACTATCCAAGGCGTGGAACCAAACGGACACCTGGTTATTCTGGATATATATGGCAAAGAGCGCCATTACGCATTCAAAGAGGTAAAAATGGTATTGAAATAGAAATCAACAGATAAGAATATAAAACGATATATTATGAAGTTCAAGAGAATTTTACTGAAACTGTCAGGCGAAAGTCTGGCTGGAGAACAAAAGCAAGGCATCAATGTTGAGCGTCTTTCCCAATACGCACAGCAGATCAAGGAAATTGCCGACATGGGTGTTCAGATAGGCATTGTTATCGGCGGTGGAAACATTTTCCGTGGTCTGACTGGTGCAGGCAAGGGGTTTGACCGTGTAAAGGGTGATCAGATGGGTATGTGCGCTACTGTCATCAATTCACTTGCCCTTAGCAGCGCTCTGGGTGCTATCGGTCAGAAGAACCGTGTCCTGACAGCTATCCGCATGGAGCCGATAGGGGAGTTCTATACTAAGTGGAAGGCAATCGAAGCAATGGAGCGCGGTGAGGTCGTCATAATGTCGGCAGGTACCGGCTCACCTTATTTTACCACAGATACGGGCTCGTCATTGCGTGGTATTGAAATAGAGGCAGACGTTATGCTTAAGGGAACGCGCGTTGACGGGATATATACTGCTGACCCGGAAAAGGATCCGACAGCCACCAAGTTCAACGACATTACCTATAGCGATGTTATTGCCAAGGGGTTGAAGGTCATGGATATCACAGCTACTGCTATGTGTATGCAGAATAACTTGCCAATCTATGTCTTCAATATGGATATTGCCGGTAATTTGAAAAAAGTAATAGCCGGAGAGAATATAGGTACACTTGTACATAACTGAAAATAAAACAAAAATGAAGAGAATACTATTATTTGCTATGCTGGTGGCAACCTCCCTTGTCATGCTTGCCGTTCCAGCAAAAAGGATGAAGCATACAATCACCTTGTCTGACGGGACAAAAATCGAGGCAATGCTCATAGGCGATGAGCATGGTCACTGGTTCGTCGACAATAATGGCAATGTACTGCAACTAAGGAATGGAATTGCGTACTATCTTTCGGCTTATGAAGTAAGTAATCTGAAAGCCGCCCGCAACCAACGTGCCAAGGCCAGCAATGTACGCCGCGTTACACGCATGCTGTCACGCCGCCCCCAACTCCGTCCGGGTGTGCGCAAAGCCTTTGGTGAGCCTACGACCATCAAGGGTCAGAAAAAAGGCCTCGTCATTCTTGTAAACTACACCGACACCAAATTCCAGGCAGCTAATACCCAGACCGTATTCTACAATCGCTTCAACCAGGTCGGATATAATGCATCAGGATATGTGGGTTCCGTTCATGACTACTTCTACGATCAGTCATACGGTCAGTTTGATCTTACTTTCGACGTAGTAGGACCTGTAACTGTCAGCCAGAAGCGCAGCCACTATGGCGGCAACGACGACTACGGTAACGATATGTATCCGGCAGAAATGGTTATCGAAGCCCTTAAACTTGTCGACAGTCAGGTCAATTTTGCTGACTATGATTGGGATGGAGACGGAGAAGTTGATCAGGTATTCTGCATCTATGCCGGTCAGGGTGAAGCCTCTAGTGGCATCGAAGACTCCATCTGGCCACACGAATCCAGCCTGTCCGAAGGCAGCGAATATGACGACGGAAGCGGTGCTCAGACACTGGACGGAGTTAAAATTGACACCTATGCAGTATCATGCGAGCTGGCCACCTCCACCACAATCGACGGCATAGGTACAGCCTGTCACGAATTCAGCCATTGTCTTGGTTATGCCGACAATTACGACACTGATTACAGTGGAGGTCCAGGCATGATGTATTGGGATTTGATGGACGGAGGCTCATACAATGGTCCTAACGACAATGGCGAAGTTCCTGCACCATATACCAGTTTCGAACGCTGGTGGGCAGGGTGGATGGAACTGACAGAGTTGGACAGTCCCTGCAAGATCTCTGGAATGAAGCCTTTGACGAGTGAGCCTGAAGCATACATTATATATAATCAGAAGAACCGTAACGAGTATTATCTGCTGGAAAACCATCAAGAGGAAAAATGGGATTCATATACGGGAGGTCATGGTATGATGATTCTGCATGTAGACTATGACAAGAGCACATGGCAGAACAATGCCCCCAATGACGACCCTTTACGCCAGAGAATGACTTTCTTCCCCGCAGACAACAGCTTCGGTACAAAAAATACTTTGCCTTCAGGCAACGAATACCAGTGGAGTGCCACATACGAGCAGATTGCTGGTGATCCATGGCCGGGAACAGGCAACAATACTTCGTTTACTGACACGACCACTCCTGCTGCAAAATTGTATAATGCAAATACGGACGGTCGTAAGTTTATGGGAAAGCCTATTGAAAATATCGAGGAGAGCAGTACCGGACTTATCTCGTTCGTTTTTGACGGAGGCGTAGTTATCCCTACTCCCAATGTTTTGGCGGCTACCGACGTAACCACCACAGGTTTCACAGCCAACTGGGGCTCGGTAGATGAAGCTGCGTCCTATAATCTGGAGGTTGTGGAACAGAGCAACAGCGGTCAGACGGAGGCAAGCTTCTCGGAAGACTTTGCCAAGGTTTCCGTTACATCCGATGGGAATACGGATGTTAGCAGCAGCCTGGATAAGTACACACACCAGTCAGGGTGGACAGGATCTAAGGTCTATCTTGCGCCTGGCGGTGTGAAATTAGGCTCTTCCAAGGGCGCAGGCTCAATAACTACTCCGCTTATCGACAAAAGCAGTGACGGGAATGTAATTGTATGTTTGAATCTGAAAAAATACAACAAAGATACTCCGTCCGTGGAAGTATCGCTGATAAACAGTTCAGGTAATGTTATCGGCACGACTCAGACATGCTCACCGGGAGAGGATGCCAAGGATTTCGAATTTGAATTTACCGGCATTACATCGGATTATGAGATCCAGATCAAGACATCGGCTACATCTAAACGATTCTATTTGTATTCCGTACAGGTTACGGGTTCTAAGGACAAGGTCTATTCCTACAATACAACTGCCACCAGTTATACGGTATCCGGCCTGACTGCCACAAACTACAAGTACCGTGTCCAGGCCGTCAGCGCAGAGGGTAAGTCTCAGTGGAGCGATTACCAGCAGGTTGACCTGCCAACACGCATCAGTGACATCAATGCTGGCGGTGTATATTCAGGTAACAATGTCATCTACAACATTAGCGGACAGCGTCTGAATGCCGTTCCACAACACGGTGTTTATATCCAGAATGGACGCAGGATAGTTAAATAAGTGTAGAAAGAAGATCTCCCTGAGGAATTCCTTGGGGAGATTTTTTATCTGTTTACAATACTAAGCGTGTTTGTGGACGGAAAATAACTCACACGATAGCGAAATAATGCCCGTCCGGCCTCTCCGCTGGATACTATACCAATATTATTCAGATCATAGCTACGTTTGCAACTGGTACAGTCGACATAACCCAGTCGTGTATATTGCATAAGAGGCGAGATGTTATAGTCATTATAGCAGTTGGGACATGTAAGGTCAAAACATACGACCTTGGGTTCCTGTTCCAACTGTTCTGCTATACTTGGAAGGCCTACTATCAAGCCACCTAAACCAAGGACAATATTACGAGCCATAAGTTCAGGCATGAGGTATGGAGGTTCTTTTGGACCAATAGAATTAAAATGGAGTCTTTTGGCTTCACCTGCAGGATTTGTTATGGTACAGAATTCGCCCAGCGAGGTACACGAACGGTAAAGTGTCGGAGATACGCTGAGCACATTCGAGACCACGAAACGGGCAGGAATGTTGCAATACAAGTCATAGGCAGGTCCGCATGCCTGAAACAGCACGCCTGCCGAAGACAAGGTTATAACTGCTAATGTCCTGCGCAGTGTTGATTTCATAATCCAAATGCATTTATGGCCGAATCTATCTTCTGAAAATCAAATTCGGCAACAATCTTGTCCATCATCTGCTTGATTTCGCGGTTGCACAGATTGCCTATGCTGCCCTCGTGTGTATGATGGATTTCCTTGCATGGAGTGAATTTGCCTGCCTCGATATCCAAACCGACTTTCCGATAGGCATCACGGAACGGCATTCCGCTTGCAGCCAGTCGGTTGACCTCCTCGACGCTGAACATCAGGTCATAGCGTGTGTCGTCCAGAATATCCGTTCGTACTTGCATCTTGTCGACAATATAGGTTGTCATTGCCAGTATGTCGCGAAGTTCCTGGAATGACGGCAGGAATACTTCCTTGATAATCTGCAGATCGCGGAAATATCCGCTTGGCAGATTATTCATTATCATCATTATCTGCTGAGGCAGACTTTGCAGTTTATTGCATTTGGCACGTGTCAACTCAAAGACATCGGGATTTTTCTTATGAGGCATGATGCTTGAGCCTGTAGTGCACTCCTTGGGAAGACGTATAAAGTTGAAATTCTGCGAATTGAACATACAGGCATCATAAGCCAGTTTGCTTATCGTACCTGCCACACTTGCCATAGCGAAGGCTACGTTGCGCTCGGTCTTACCACGTCCCATCTGTGCGTACACCACATTGTAATCCATCGAGTCAAAGCCCAACAGATTTGTTGTCATTGTACGGTTAAGCGGGAAACTGCTGCCATAGCCTGCTGCCGAGCCCAATGGGTTGCGGTTGGTCTGTCTCCATGCAGCCAGCAGCATTGTCATATCATCCACCAGACTCTCGGCGTATGCCCCGAACCACAATCCAAAACTACTGGGCATTGCTACCTGCAGGTGGGTGTAGCCGGGCATAAGGACCGATGCGTAACGCTCGCTTTGTTTCTGTAGTGCCTGAAACAGATCCTGTACATCTTGTACAAGAAGCCTCAGCTGCCGACGGGTAAAGAGCCTTAAATCAACCAGCACCTGATCGTTGCGAGAGCGTCCTGAATGTATTTTCTTGCCCATTTCGCCAAGTTTGCGTGTAAGCATGAGCTCGACTTGCGAATGAACATCCTCAATACCTTCCTCAATCAGGAAATTGCCGTCAACGGCCTGATGATAGATATTTCGCAGTTCGGCAAGAAGGGCAGTCAGTTCGTCCTTCTCCAACAAGCCTATGCTCTGAAGCATTGTGATATGGGCCATGGAACCCAGCACGTCATCCTGTGCCAGATAGAGGTCCATTTCACGGTCACGTCCAACCGTATAGCTCTCGATTTGACTGTTTATCCCGTATCCTTTATCCCAAAGTTTCATACGATGTCCGTAGTGTTGTTGTCTTAATAGGGGAGGGCACTCAAGAACTGTGCGATACCTTCGACACCCTGCTTCAGCTTACCTTCAATCATCTTGCGGATGAAGAAGTTTAGCTCTGCCCCCAGCGTAACCTTCATACGTGACGAGGTTTCGTCTGTCGGAAGCATCTGGACCCACATAGTTACCGGTACAGGAGCTCCTTCCAGTTCCATTTTGACGAGTTTAGGCTCTGCACGCTCCACAATACGCAGCGTAATATCTCCCAAGGGGCCTATGTGTGCCTGCATTGTGTCGGTAGTAAGTACCATTTTGCGTATGTTGTTGCGCAGTTTCTCCATCTGTTCGGGATTGGGACGCTTGTCAGCAGGCAGCTGCGAATTGAGCATTGCCTCGAAATTAGGGTCGTCAACACGCTGACGCAGATATTCCAGGCTGGTAAGATCAGACATGCGTGAATAAACACGCTCAACCGGTGAACCTACTGTCTTTACAGTGCTTTCGTATTTTTCCATAATAGCAGTTTTTTCTTATCCTTGCCACTGACTCGGGTTCTTGCGCCACTCGTTCAGCAGTTCAACATCGCTTTCCTTGATATAGCCAATGCGTAATGCTTCGGCAACAACAGCCTCGTAGTTTGTGAGTGTTACAAGTTTGACCTTGGCATCAGCGAAAGCCTTTTCGGCAACATCAAATCCGTAAGTATATGATGCAACCATACCGACAACTTCACAACCATAGTTGCGTATTGCCTCGACAGCCTTAAGACTGCTTCCGCCAGTACTGATGAGATCCTCGACAACAACTACCTTGCTGCCGGGCTTCAGATCGCCCTCAATCAGGTTTTCCAGACCATGATCCTTTGGTTTTGAGCGGACATACACGAACGGAAGCGACAATGTGTCGGCAACCATTGCCCCCTGCGGAATTGCACCTGTGGCAACGCCTGCAACAGCCTCGGCTTCGGGAAAGCGTTCCATGATGAGGCGTGCTGTTTCCAACTTGACAAATGTACGCAAATCGGGATATGACAAAGTCTTGCGGTTATCACAATAGAATGGCGAGCGCCAACCGCTGGCCCATGTGAAAGGGTTTGTAGGCTGAAGCTTGATAGCCTTTACCTTGAGCAATTTTCCTGCAAAAATCTTCTCGAGTGTCTTCATAAGGTTTCTTGTTAATATTGCAGATGCAAATATAATGCTTTTTCCTGTAATGTATCAGTCTTCGGGCAGAAAATTATGGATTTCGCTTAATTCAAAACCACGACCGGCAGCAAAACTCATCAGCTTCATGCGCCTTGTATAAGGGTCGCCTTCAACCAGAGTTTTGTCTTTTTGGGCAATTATATGCTCCATCACCTCGCGGTACTCCTGTCCGTCAATCTGTTCAAGTCCATGCTGTATTGCACTGCCGGGAATCCCCATCCCCTGCAGCATTGCCTTAATCTTTATCCTTCCCCAATGTGAAAAGCGCAGACGGTCGATGCTGTATGCACGTGCAAAACGCTTGTCATCAATATAGTTCTCATCATACAGCTTTTCAATAATCTTGTCTGTATCAGCCTTGCCGATACCCCATTTACACAGTTTCTGCCTAATGTCCCATGCGCAATGCTCGCTGCCGGCGCACAATTGTGCTGCCCGCCCGAAAGCTTCATCAAAGGTGAGCGACGAGGAAGCGTTTCTTCTCATACATGTCATTTTTTATACAAACATCACTGAACCCTGTTCCGGAGACCAAACGTGCGGTTTCATCAGCAAGCAGGTGGTTTGTTTCAAACAACAGCCAACCGTCGGGATTCAGGTGCTGCAGTGCATATCCGGATATGTGACGATAGAACAGCAGAGGATCGTCAGCAGGGGCGAATAGGGCGAGGTGTGGTTCATAATCCAATACATTGTGACTCATATCCTGCATCTCACTCGGCATTACGTATGGGGGATTGCTGACAATTATATCCCAGTGTTCACATGTGTCATTGGGTTGCAGGATATTATCATTGACGAAGACAACTTCTGCTCCCAGTTTTTCAGCATTTCCCTGTGCTATTCCCAATGCCTGTGCCGATACATCCGTTGCCGTAACGCTAAACCCCTGCAGTGCCAGGCTAATTGCAATGCATCCGCTGCCTGTACCTATATCCAGTACTGTCTTAACGGGATGGCTCTGAGGGCCGTAATCCGTTCTGCCTTCCCTGAGCATAATGATTTCCTCGACCAGCCCCTGTGTTTCAGGGCGTGGTATCAGACATCCCGGGCGCACGGCGAACCTATGTCCGCAAAAGTCCGCATAGCCTAAAATATATTGGAGAGGAATATTTTTCAGCAGCTGACCGGTAATTTCTTCCAGCCGTAACTTGTCGGATTGGGAAATTTCCGTATCTTTGCCTAAAAGGATATCTGTTTGCGACAGGTTAAAACAATCTTCCATGACTGCGCGATAGAGCGCACTGCCCTCGCGCATTCCGTAATGTCGTTCCAGTTGCTGCCTGCAATCCATAGTAGTGCAAATGTACACTTTTTTAGAATATTGTCTAACGTTTGAGGCTTAAAGTTTATGAATCAGGACGAATTATTCATGAAAAGAGCCATCCAGATAGCCAGATGCGGCGAGGCTGGAACTGCACCCAATCCCATGGTCGGTGCTGTTATTGTCTGCAATGGCAGGATTATCGGCGAGGGATACCATCGCAAGTATGGAGGTCCGCATGCCGAGGTAAATGCCATCAACAGCGTACAGGATAGCAAACTTTTTAAGGAAAGTACCATATATGTCACTTTGGAGCCCTGTTCGCATTGGGGCAAGACACCCCCATGCTGTGACCTGATAATCGACAAGGGTTTCAAGCGCGTGGTGGTAGGAATGCAGGATCCTAACCAAAAGGTAAACGGACAAGGCATAGAACGAATCCGTCAGGCAGGCATTCAGGTCGAAGTAGGTGTCCTACAGGATGAATGCGAGGCATTGAATAGCAGTTTTCTTACATTTCATCGAAGAAAACGCCCCTTTATTACACTCAAATGGGCACAGACTTCCGATGGCATCATAGGCATTAGGAAAACAGTTCCTACCGCAGAAAAATCAAATCCCTCTGTACTGAGGATATCCACTCCGATGAACCGTATGCTGGTTCATAGATTGCGTACCAGGGCGCAGGCCATTATGGTCGGTACGGAAACAGCTCTGAACGATAATCCCGAACTGACAGCAAGACTGTGGGACGGTCCGTCGCCTCTGCGCATTACGATTGACCGTCACGGCCGGTTGGGCAAGGATTTGAAGATGCTGACATCAGAACCCGAGACAATAGTTTATAAAAACCAGATCCTGGGTGAAATCATGTATGATTTGCACAGGCGCGGTATTCAGCATCTGGTGGTCGAGGGCGGAAGAAAACTGTTGGAAAGCATCATTAACGAAGGACTGTGGGATGAGGCAAGGGTGGAATACGGCAATACGGAAGCACTTAACCAGGCAGGTTCGGATGCCTGCCGTATAACATACGCTCCGATGTTAAGGACAGCCAAAATCTCCAGCGAAGCTATGATAGACGGGCATAAAGTGCTAATTTTACTTAATTCACAACCCCAATAGCCTCATTTTTGTCTTGTTTTGAAATATTTGCTGTACATTTGTAGGCCAAAAGCGCATACATATATGTACACAAACGCTAAAGTCATGTATTTAAGACTCCTTGTCGGAGCATTGTTCATAATGGCCGCATCCGTTATATGGACAGGCTGCTCGACCGACTATTACAGTGCTGACGAGGACGAATCGACAACTGCATCAAATGATGCCTGCTATATTTCCACCTGTTATTTCGGCAATCTCAGAATACCCCACGTGGTAAAGGCATCCGACGGTGTTACCGACAGCACTTACTATACCACGTACGTTCCCGACAACAAATATCTGACGATTGACCAGAGAGCGCTGTCGGTTCAGAACCGTGATTCTGTTGCAAAAAACACTGATTTGTCCAAGGTTCCGATGTACATCCTGTATTCCGGAAGCTATATGGAGTGGCGCAAGAAAGATACATTCGAGGAGGACGAATGGACTGCATTCAATTCCGGCGACAGCCTGGATTTGCGTGAACCCCTGTATATGAGGGTTATCGCAGTAAACGGCGACAAACGCACATATACAGTCAAAGTCAACATACACCTGCAAGACGGTGACGAGCTGGTTTGGAACGAAATTCCGTCACACACAGGGCTTAGTGGCATATATCCGATGCGAATGGCTGCTACACCCGACGGCGTTATCGCCCTTATGAACGACAACGGCAGTATTGTGGCCTATACGCATCAGGCATCCAATTCCGGCGAGTGGACAATACAGTCGTGTCCAAGCCTGCCGGACAAGACGGATGTAATGACACTTGTTGGCAACGGGAATGCTTTGTTCGTGAATACCACAGACGGCAGTATCTACAGGAGCACGGATGGCGTTCAGTGGACACTGGCGGGTACTCTGGAAGGCATAAGGCTGTTGGGTACGTCCCAGTATTTGCTGTACGGTCTGAGGAACGGCTCCGTCATAAGTGCACGTCTTGACCTGTCAGAGTGGAATCCCGAAGACTGGACAGAGAACGGTTTGGACGATCTGAAGGACCTGCTGCCATGCGAGAATATGGCATTTGTGCACTATGCCCAGAATGAGGCGCAGCATCGTACAATCCTGATGGGCTATACCCCGGACGACGACAATCACTTCCCCATGGATGCAATCGTATGGAGCAAGGCTTGGTCGCATTTCAACAACGAGGGCAAGGAGCAGATCATACATAACGAAAGTGCAGGGGAATGGATGATGTATTCCCGTACATGGGATGATTTGTGGCAAATGCCTATGCTCGAGAATCTTCAGGTCGTGTACTACAACGGCAAACTGATGGCAATAGGCGGAGAGAATCCCTATAATCCCGGCAAGTGTCTCGAAGGTATCTACGAAAGTGAGGACAACGGCCTTACGTGGCGAATAACCGGCAATATCAACCTTCCAGGTAACCTGGGTACAGGCAACAGTATATGCTGGATTGTGGACAATGACAATTTCCTGTGGCTGGCTGTAGACGGCAAGATATACCGTGGCCGTCTTAACAAACTGGGATTTGACAGGCAGTAAAACTGAGAGAAAGAAATGGCAAAGAGATTCCTGGGTTTTATTCTGGCTGTATTCGTCGTGATGCCTGCATGTGCCGGTGACGATTTGGAATACAAATGGGACGTAGGCGGATCGCTGGGTCTGTGCTATTACCTGGGTGATGCCAACAGCACACCGTTGCGCGGCAGCAGCGTGATGGCAGCTATCAATTTCCGTAGGAACTTCAACCCCCGCATGGCACTCAAGACCAGTTTGTCATTTGGCCGCTACAGTGGCACGACAGAGGGACTATATCTTCCAGAAGGACCAGGTTCCACCGCACAGAGCGTTGACCTGCCGTTCAAAGGCAACGTAGTAGACCTGGGCACGCAGTTCGAACTTAACTTCTGGGGTTACGGCATGGGACCTGGGTACAAGAAACTGTCCCGCATTACCCCATACATGCTGCTTGGCTTCGGCCTCACAATAGGCTCTACCTCGGACGGCGGTTGCTTTGGTGTGAATTTCCCCGTCGGCGGAGGCATCAAATACAAGGTAAAACCACGCCTGAACCTGGCATTCGAGTGGTCCGTACACTTCAGCACTACAGACAAGTTGGACGGTGTGAAGCTGTCGGATCCGTATTACCTCAAGAGTTCGGGTATCAAGAACAAGGATGCGTACAGCTTCTTCATGCTGTCACTATCATACGACATAAGTCCTAAACTGAGAAAATGCAACAATTAGATTATAACCGCATTCCGGCTCATGTAGCCATGATTATGGACGGCAACGGCCGTTGGGCAAAAGCCAAGGGCCTGCCACGTACTGCAGGTCACGTCGAGGGTATTGCCAGGGTAAAACAGATTACCGAGGAGTCTGCACGCCTCGGCATAAAGTACCTGACTGTATATGCCTTCAGTACCGAGAACTGGAATCGCCCGATGCAAGAGGTAGAGACACTTATGAACCTCATCCTTACCAATCTGGAGGAAGAGATTTTCATAAAGAACAACGTACGTTTCCGGGTTATTGGCGATATGAGCCGACTGTCCGAAACTATCAGGAAACGCCTGCAGGATTGTATAGACCATACTGCAGCAAATACAGGCATGACTATGGTCGTAGCCCTGAGCTACAGCAGTCGCTGGGAGATTACGAATGCCGCCAGGCAGATTGCCGACGAGGTTAAGGCAGGCAAACTTAAAGCCGAGGATATCGACGACGAATGCATCTCCCGTCACCTGACCACCGGTTTAATACCCGATCCCGACCTGCTGATACGCACAGGCGGCGAATTGCGAATCAGCAACTTCCTGCTGTGGCAGTGTGCATATACCGAATTCTACTTCACGGACGAATTCTGGCCGGACTTCAATGTGGAATCGCTGCATCGAGCCATTATTGACTATCAGCAGAGACAGCGCCGTTTCGGCAAAACTGGAGAACAAGTAACAAATGAAGAATAAGATACACTATATTGTTCTTGCTGCCATCATGTGGCTGGCTGCTGCACCTCTCATGGCGCAGTATGCCGACAAGGATACTACGGTTACAATCGACTATAGCCGTACTCCTCGCCGTGTTGCAGTCAAGCACATAACTGTCGAGGGCATACCCAACTACGACGAAAGCCTGCTGGTACGACTGTCCGGCATTTCGGTCGGAGACTATATCTCAGTTCCCGGAGACGAGATTACGAAGGCCATCAGGCGCTATTGGAAGAACGGCCTGTTTTCCAACGTATCGGTAGCTGTTGACTCCATTGTCCGCGATTCAGCCTACCTGCACATCCATCTGGCACCGCGTCCGCGAATCTCCCAGATCAACTACAACGGGGTCCGCAAAAGCGAGAAGACCGAGCTGCAGGACAAGCTGGGTCTGCTCAAGGACAATCAGCTGACTCCAAACATGATTGACCGCGCCAAGATTCTGGCAAAGCGCTACTTCGACGAGAAAGGCTTCAAGAATGCCGAGGTAGAGATTCTCCGTCACGACGACCCCGCTGCACCAGACAAGGTTATCGTTGACGTCAATATCGACAAGAAGGGCAAGATTGTTATCCGCAGTATCGACGTTATAGGCAATACCGTAATCAAGAACAGCAAGCTGAAGGGTGGCTGGTTCTCCAAGGGCGTCCTCAAGACCATACGCGAAAAGCGAGGCATCCGCAACTGGTTCCGCAAGCACAAGTTCATTGATGCCAAGTATCAGGAGGCAAAGACAAACCTGCAGGACTACTATGCCGAACTCGGCTACCGCGACGCCCTTATCATTGCCGATACGGTAAAGAGTGTCGGCGACAAGTATGTCGACATCAGGATTTACGTCGAGGAAGGCCAGAAATACTATCTGCGTGACATCAACTGGGTAGGCAACACCGTTTACAATACAAACGTGCTGAGCCAGATACTCAACATGAAGAAAGGCGATGTCTACAACCAGACACTGCTGCGCAAGCGCCTTACATCCGACGACGATGCCGTGGGCAACCTGTATTACAACAACGGCTACGTCTTCTATAATCTGGATCCTGTCGAAGTCAATATCGTAGGGGACAGCGTAGACCTGGAGATGCGCATCAGCGAAGGTCCCCAGGCCCGTATCAGCCATGTGAAGATTACCGGTAATGACCGCGTATACGAGAATGTCGTCCGTCGCGAGTTGAGGAACAAGCCCGGCGACCTGTTCTCCAAGGAAGCCCTCGAGCGTTCGTATCGTGAAATCGGCTCTATGGGCCATTTCAACCCCGAAAGCATCAAGTACGACATTCAGCCCGACCGTGCCAACGGTACGGTAGACCTTGGATGGGGACTCGAACCCAAGAGCAACGACCAGATCGAGTTCTCACTCGGTTATGGACAGACAGGCGTAATCGGTAAAATCGGACTTAAGTTCGCCAATTTCTGTCTGGCCAACCTTTTCAAGAAAGGCGGAATGCGCCGTGGCATTATGCCACAGGGCAACGGCGAGACATTCAGTATCAGTGCCCAGACAAACGGCTCGTACTATCAGCAGTATGCCATATCATACATGAATCCGTGGTTTGGCGGCAAGCGTCCTAACACCTTCACCTTCAACGCATTCTACTACAAACAGACAGACGTAAGCGACAACTACTACAATACCGCATACTACAACAACTACTACAACAATTACGGCTATGGCTACGGCGGTTACGGCTATGGCAACTACTACGACAACTACTACGACCCCGACAAGTACATCCAGCAGTTCGGCTTCTCGGTAGGCTGGGGTAAGCGTCTCAGATGGCCCGATGACTATTTCCAGTTCAGCATGGACCTGTCATACACCCGTTATATGATGAAGGACTGGGCATATTTCTCGCTTATGACCAACGGAAACTGCAACGACCTGGCACTGAGGTTTATGCTCTCCCGTAATAGCACTGATAACCAGATATACCCCCGTCGCGGTTCGGAAATCCAGCTGTCCGTGGCACTGACTCCGCCATTCTCCCTGTGGGACGGCAAGGACTATGCAAACCTCGCCAACGATGCTACAAGTCCCACATACCAGAAGGAAATGCAGCAGAAGTACCAGTGGATCGAGTATCATAAGTGGAAGTTCAAGGCACGCACATTCCATGCCCTCAGCAGTTCCAGCAAGTGTTTCGTATTCATGACACGTGCCGAGATAGGTCTGCTGGGACATTATAACAAGTACAAGAAATCTCCGTTCCAGACATACTACATGGGCGGTGACGGTACCACAGGCTCGGGCAGCATATACAGTACCGAGACCATAGGCCTGCGCGGTTACGACAACGGCTCCCTGACTCCAAGCGGACAGATGGGCTATGCCTACGCACGCTTCAGTGCCGAGCTCCGCTACCCCTTCATCCTGGGAGCAAGCACCAACCTCTACGGCCTGATATTCGCCGAGGCAGGTAACGCCTGGACGGATGTGGGCAAGTTCAATCCGTTCGACCTGAAGAAATCAATGGGTGTAGGTGCCCGCATCTACCTCCCCATGGTCGGCCTGATAGGTATTGACTGGGCATACGGTTTCGACAAGGTACAGAACTCAATGACATACTCCGGAAGCCACTTCCACTTCATACTGGGTCAGGAATTCTAAATAGGACAATCCCTATGAGGTTTAGTAAAAACACCTTCCACGATTGCGATGCACGATATACATTTGCATCAGTCGAATAAAAAAAATGTATAACACTATGAAAAAGATTCTTTTTGCTTTGGTTGCCATGCTGGCAATGACAGGTACCGCCAATGCACAGAAATACGCCTTGGTCGACATGGAATATATCCTGAAGAACATTCCCGCATACGAGCGTGCAGGCGAACAGCTTAACCAAGTATCGCGCAAGTGGCAGGCCGAGGTCGATGCCCTGCAGCAGGAAGCACAGACAATGTACAAGAACTACCAGAACGAAGCCGTATTCCTCAGTGACGAGCAGAAGGTCAAGCGCGAGGAAGCCGTTATCGCCAAGGAGAAGGAGGCAAGCGAACTGAAGAAGAAATACTTCGGTCCCGAAGGCGAGCTCTTCAAGAAGCGCGAATCCCTCATGACGCCCATACAGGACGAGATATACAATGCCATCAAGGACATTGCCGACCAGAAGGGCTACAGCATGGTTCTCGACCGTGCATCCGACAACGGCATAATATACGCCTCGCCCAAGATAGACATTTCCAACGAGGTCCTGTCCAAGCTGGGATACAATTGATGTACGATGGACAATGTACGATGTACGATGGACAATGGACGATGAACGATTTATCTGCAATTTGATAATTTAACTATAAAATGTTTAAGAAAATGAAGAAAATTCTTTTGGCCATCCTGTTGATGGCACCAATGAGCATGATGGCACAGAAGTTCGCTCATTTTGACCTGAGCCAGATTGTACCTAACATGAAGGAGTACACCACAGCTCAGAGCGAACTTGAGAACATGCAGAAGCAGTACGAGGCAGACCTCAAGCTCATGCAGGACGAACTGCAGAAGAAGAGCGAGGAGCTGCAGAAGGAAGGACCCAAACTCGTCGAGAACATCCGTGCACGCCGTGAGCAGGAACTCAACGACCTGTACCAGCGTTACCAGCAGAGCTACCAGGACAGCCAGCAGGCCCTGCAGAAGGCTACACAGGAGAAACTCGGTGCAATTACCGAGAAAGTTATGACTGCCGTCAAGAAGCTGGGCGAGGCAGGCGGATACATCTACGTTGTCGACACCAGCTCAGGTACCATTCCATTCGTAAACACAACACTCAGCACAGACATCACCGCTCAGATCAAGAAGGAAGTCGGTGTACAGTAATTAGGACATGATTGCAAGCAAGACATTACGCAGCATTGTCTGCATATTTTCAATCCTTGCATTCGGCATGGCAGCTCAGGCCCAGACAACTATACGTCTGGCAAGCCTGAGCCATAATGCTGTAATGCAGCGCATGAACCAGTACCACGAGGCACAGAAGAACCTCAAGGCCCTGCGTGCACAGTACGAGGCCGAAGCCAAGCGCAGCGAGGAAGACTTCCAGCGCAAGTTCGTCGAATTCATGGACGGACAGAAAGACTTCCCCGAGACCATTCTGCTCAAGCGTCAGAACGAACTGCAGAATATGCTCGAGAGCAACGCCAAGTTCCGTCTCAAGGTTCAGGACCTGCTCGCCAAGGCCGAGAAAGACCTTATGAACGATGTCAGGGCCGTTCTCATCGAGGCTGTTCAGGCAGTTGCTGCCGAAGAAGGCTACACCCTGGTGCTTAACACCGACGGCGACGCCGTTTCGTACATTGCCGACGGCATAGCCACCGACATCACCGACAAGGTAATGCGCAAGCTGGATATCTCTCCTGTTGACTGATGTCCCCGATCGGAATCTTCGACAGCGGCTACGGCGGTCTGACCATTCTGCGCCAGATACGCAGGCTCATGCCCCGGTACGATTACGTATATCTGGGTGACAATGCCCGTGCGCCCTACGGAACACGCAGTTTCGAGGTCGTGTACGAATTCACCCTACAGGCAGTCAGGCGACTTTTCGACATGGGCTGCCCACTCGTAATCCTCGGTTGCAACACAGCATCCGCCAAGGCCCTGCGCAGCATTCAGCAGAACGACCTGCCCAAGATAGATCCTACCAGACGCGTATTGGGCGTCATACGCCCCACTGCCGAGATCATCGGCAAAATCAGTAAAACCCGCCACGTAGGCATCTTCGCGACTCCCGGCACAATCCGCAGCCGTACATATGATCTGGAAATTGCCAAGCTCTTTCCTGATATCCAGGTAACAGGCATTGCCTGTCCCATGTGGGTGTCACTCGTTGAAAACCGCGAATATGCAAGCCCCGGTGCCGATTATTTCGTCAAGAAACGCATCGACGACCTGCTTACCGCAGATCCCGATATCGATGCCGTGATTCTCGGCTGTACACACTATCCCCTGCTAATGGACAAGATACGCACATATATGCCCGGCGGAATCGAAATCATACCCCAGGGCAACTATGTTGCGCACAGTCTCCAAGACTATTTAGCCAACCACCCCGAAATGCAGCAGCGCATCAGTCAGGGCGGTACAGCCTCGTTCTATACTACCGAATACCCCGAACAGTTCAACGAAAGCGCCTCCGTTTTCCTTGACCAGCCCGTCGAGGCACACAGGATAACCCTATCCTGATTCCTTCATTATATCAGCAGGCGGCAGTCCTGCATCCAGCTTTGCCTTCATCATGTCCATATACGGTGCGACATGGGCAAAGAATGCCTTGTATCCCGGACACAGATAGTTTATTCCCGGCTCACCCTCATCCGTTTTGACAAAGCGGTTGCGCGGACATTCGCCGTGACAGGCAAATCGCCATTCGCACTGCTTGCACTTACTGGCAAGACCCTCCGTCTTCATCTTTGCAAATGCCTGCTGGCGCTCGCTGTCCATCATATCCAGGATGCTGCGGTTACGGATGTTTCCCAGTTTGTACTCGGGGAATACGAAATGGTCACAGCAATACACATCCCCGTTGTATTCCATTACCGCTGCATGGCCGCACCAGTCGGACAATGAGCATAATCCCGGTGTGGCTCCCATCCAGTTGGCCAGTGTAGCGTCGAAAATCTGCACGAACATTTCACCGATATCCTTCTTCACCCACTCGTCGAATATCGTATTCAGGAATCTGCCCCAGGCATCAGGCGTAACACTGAACGGCGCCATGGGACAGTCCTTCTCGTCCAGCAGATGTGCCAGATGCCTGCCGTCCTCATGCCGGTTGATACGCTCAACTACCGGTGTAAACTGCAGATACCTGCATCCCGGTTGGTCACGGAAGAAACGGTAGAATTCCAACGGTGCAGCAGCTGTGATATCATTCACCACTGCCATGGCGTTCCATTCCACCTCGTATCTGTTCAGCAGACGAATCCCCTCCATCACCTTTGCCCAGGTAGGCTGTCCCCCGCGACGACGCCGGTAAGCGTCATGCATCCGTTCGGGCCCGTCTATGCTGATACCCACCAGCCAGCCCTCGTCATGCAGGAAGCGGCACCATTCGGGCGTAAGCAATGTGCCGTTTGTCTGCAGGCAATTGACAACTGTACGTCCTCCGGCATACTCGCGTTGCCATTTCACCACCTTTCTGTAATACTCCAGCGGACGCATCAGCGGCTCACCACCATGCCATGTGAAATTAACCTCCGTTGTATACTGGCTCTGGATATATTCACGTATATACACCTCAGTCAGCTCGTCCGTCATTACATGCTGCACCCCCTTGGGGTACAGGTTCAGCTTCTCCAGATAATAACAGTAGTCACACGCCAGGTTGCAGTGCGCCCCGGCAGGCTTCGGCATCAGGTACAGCGGCCGCGAAAAAGGAAAGGCGGTATTCATCGTATATAGTATATATGGTATGCAAATATAACGAATAAAAAGAAAAGCACCTCGTAACGAGATGCTTTTTCTTTTAGATGTGTTTATGAAATTTAGAACTTAACACCAATCGTAAAGTAATGCGAAGTGTTCTTCCAGTTTGTATCATACTCCAGAGCATAACCGAAATTAGCCTTCTCTACAAACTCCAGACCAACCCCCCATGACATAGCAAAACCATGGGTTGTGCCCCAGCCAGAAGCAACATAAGCCCCCGCACCTGGAATAATTATGCCAACTGAGCCCTTAACTAAAGCACAGTCGTAACCCAATGCCAAACTGCTGTAACCACGACAGATCTTACCGGCACTTGTGTTCCAGAATGCAGGAGTGAAACCGCGTACACCAGCCTTGACGCCAATGGTCATATAATTGAAATTAAATGGTGCAGAGTAGTCGATGCTGAAGAAGTCAACAGCAAAGTATGGATTGTACTTCTTCTCCAGAGTGATATTCTCACCAAAACCGCCATGGCCGTAGCAGCTACCGACCTTTGTCGTAAACATTACGCGTACACTGCTGTCGTAGTCCTGCTTTTTAGCGACTGTTGCAGTTTTCTTTGTCGTAGTTGCTGACTTCTTTGTTGCCGTTGCTGTCCTTGCAGGGGCGGCAGAGGTCTTCTTTACAGTTGTGCTCTTCTTTACAGCTGTCTTGGCAGGAGCGCTCTTGGTTTTGCTTGTAGTCTTTGACTGGGCACTTACACTCATGGCAACAGCCATTGCCAATACTGTTACTAAAAATCTGAAGTACTTCATAATATTTAATGTTAAAAGTTAATTTGTGATAACAAATGTAAACTAATTTTTCATTCTATGCAAGAAAATGGGGGGGGGTATTTAGCACAAAAGAACAATATTTGCGAAAAAAAGAACACTGTGAGATGAAAAACAGCCCCCTCCTGTGATGTCAGGAGGGAGCTTAGTCATGTTACGCTGAAGCCAGCGCAGGGATCATTAATAATCAGTCCATGTCTGAGCCGCCGCCCGAAGCCTGTGCAGTAATAGTGAACCATGTGCTGCCGCCACGATAAACCACCAGGCTGTGACCTGCCTCAACGTTCAGACCCGTGAACGATGCACCGTTGGCATTGTGGCTCGTGGGGTTGATGGCATCGCCCGTGCCGTCAACCTTGGCAGTGAAGGTCACGTCATCCAGATTGCTACCGCCGACAGCCACCGTGGTGACAGGAGCCGTTGCAGTTACGCTGCCGCCTGCAATACTCTGCTGCACACCATTGATGGATGCCATGGTACTGTAGCTGGGCTGACCAGGTTCAACGCCGCCACTGCCGCCGCTGGGCGTGATGCTGGCAGTACTGCCGTTGCCACCCTGGCTGGCATTGTTCAGGTAGTACTCCGACTCCAAGTCAATGTCAGACGTCATGTAGCTCCTCTCCATAGCCTCAGCCAGGCTGCAAAGGTCATCGCCAAAACCAGCTTCGTTGAGCACCAACTGACAATTGCTGCGGAACCACATGTCATCCTTGTTCTTCGAATGACTCTTGCGGCTGACGATGATACCGGCAGCGACAACAGTTCCGCCACGGCCAAGCACGAAGCTGAAGTGGTCCGTATCGAAATCGAAGGCCGAGAAGTTCAGTTGGTTCTTCCAGTTCGAGCATGGGAACTCACCCTGGCTGTTCACGATCTCGGTTGTCATCGGAGCACCGCTGCTGTCGGCATTGCGCGGGTTAAGCACGATGCGGGCATTGTTTACCTCGTACTTGCCATCCCGCTTCTGTACGGTCACGAACGTCAGCTGGTCACCACGCTGCAACCCCCAGGCATTGACAAAATCGGCGTATGTACGCCCCGGAGAGTTGACAATAGCCTTGTGGCCGCCTGCGGCATCGATGCTCACATGCACCTCGGGCAAGTGTCCATCTGATATAATGGCAGCGAATGGCGACCAGTTATTGCTCTCCAGCGGCATGAACTGGTAGAACTGGTTCAGGCTTTGTCCCAAGTTCTGCAGGCTTGCAGCACGCTGGCGCAGATACATCAGGTTCACCTTCATAAATTTGTTGGAAGACTTGGCACCTGGCGTAACACCCTCAAAGGAGTGATTGCAGATAGCCTTGAACATGGCGTAGGCTAAAGCTACGACCTTTACCAATATACGCTGCAGGGTCTGTGCAGTCGTCTTGGGATTTTTTGAACGACGGCTTACTGTGCCGTCAGTCTTTAAAACAATAGTTTTCATAGTTTTAATAAGTTAATTGTTTTACATCGATCATACCCTTGGATACGGTCTTGTCAGAGTTCCACACAGGGAGTTAGCTAGCATTTTCCTGGCGTCCCTCTATAATTTCCCATGGAGTTCCTTAGAAGTTCTCTAGGTGTTCTCTAGGTGTAGGCTAGACATCTCCTAGAGATAACCTAGACATCATCCTGACACCATCATGAGTTTTTGTAGTCATCTGCATGACTTCTCCGTGACATCTCCGTGAGCATTACCTTCAAAGACCGCAGACCATCCAATTCGTGATCTGCCGCAAAGGTAAGGCGATTTTCAGGAGGCAGAAATTGAATGGAAAAGTTACGACAGGTTTGTGGAAATAAAAAGTGAGGCCCCATATCGGAACCTCACTGTATACAATATGGCGACAAAGCTGTGCCACATTGCTATATCTTGAACTCATTAAGATTGTAACGCATATCCCGCAAATGCGTAAAGTACTCCGATGTGTGGAAAAAATGGCCGATTTCGTGGAAAGCGTTCTGAAGAAAATTTTTATCTTGCTTGGGAAGGACACTGAAATCGATTTTAAGCCCGTCCTTTTTGGTGAAGTCCTCTTTGACATTCTTGTATGCCTCGGCATAGTTTGTGAATGTCCTGGAGGTAAATGTTACCTTCCAGTCTTTCAGCACTTGCTCCAGCAGGTAATTGCAGAAGGGCGTACGCGTTACATTCTTCAATATGCCTATGCGTATGAAGTAGTTATGCATCAGCAGACAGAAAGCAGGCAGTTTGTATTTCTTACCCATAATCTTGCAAGTATCCTCCTCGCCAAAGAAATGGATGATCGCCTTCATGATACAGTCTGACATGCTGACATCGTCAATGGGAGGAATGAAAAGACCTGAATCCTGCGGTGGCGTGTCAACCTTATCACGTGCGAGCTGGCGGTTTTCGTTATACAGCCTCTCGGCGTTGCTTTTTATCCTATCCGTCAGGGTAATTATTGCAGTGTAAAGATTAGTTCTCTCAACTTCGGGCGATACTGTCAGACGGGCCTTGCGATATTTAGGGACTCTTGATAGTCTTGTGCGTCTTGGACGCGCACCTACTACTATGCGTCCCAAATTGCCACCATGTCCACCTCCACCATGTTCGCTTGGAGCAAATAACACTGCCCCCTGCGTTTTGATCATCGACACCGTAAAACGGTCTTTGGGAATAGCTTCAATCTGACCCTTAGTCAGTTGCTGCACTACGACGGGCACATTGGGATTAGGCAGAAACGCCGTCCGTCCTGCCAGCGTCACCTTGGTCCCATGCATTCTGGAACGCGACAGCATTCCTAATGGATTTGTTCCTAATGCTTTCATATAGCTATACGATTGATTGAAATTTTGTATCGCAAAGATACAAAAATCCCGTTAAAATCAACGTAAGCATTCGACCAACTATGGGTAATAATCCCTATATATGACAACAGCAGCTACAATCGCAATGACTGTAGCTGCTGTATTGTTTTAGTTAGATGATAGCTACTATAGTTACCACTCGTTCCAAACGGAACCGCCGCCGTTGTTTTCACGGCCTGCCAGATTGAAGTCTTCTGGATTCGTTGGTCCATCAACGACATCCACAGATCCTGTATCACCACCGGTCATTGATGTAGCTATGATAGACTCTGCAGTTACATCCATAACCTGTGCCTCTGGTGCAATAAATATCTTTTTCATAGTTTTTTCTTTCTAAATAATTACTTAATTGTCTGACCGGCAACATTGTACTTGACACCATTCCTGACAA
>JAFZVW010000037.1 GCA_017617635.1 Bacteroidaceae bacterium
AGATAACGAAGTTAGGCTCGAAGTTCTCCAACTCCTCAGCGGTAGGCTGGATGAACATGTTGGTAACGAAGTGAGCCTGCCAAGCAACCTCAACGATAAAACGAACAGCCAGACGAGTACCCTCGTTAGCACCGCAGAAAGCGTCAACTACATACAGGTTCTTGTTGCAGAGCTCCTTAACGGCAATCTCCTTAACCTTTGCCCATACATCCTCGCTCATGGGGTGGTTATCGTTCTTGTACTCCTCAGAAGTCCACCATACCTTATCCTGGCTCTGTGCATCCTTAACGATGTACTTGTCCTTAGGTGAGCGGCCGGTGTAGATACCAGTCATTACGTTGACGGCATCCAACTCGGTGTTAACACCCTTGTCGAAGCCTGTCAGACCAGCCTTTGTCTCCTCTGCGAACAGAGTCTCATACGATGGATTGTGAGCAATCACGGTAGAACCGGTGATGCCATACTGTGTCAAATCCAATGTTGCCATTTTCTATATAAAAAATTAAAGTTATTAATAATCCTATTACAGTTTCGCGTCTGCAAATATATATATTTGTGCTGAAAATAGCCCCAATTATTGTACTTTTTTACACATTATTGCATTATTTGCTATCACAACATTGCAGCGGTTATTGCCCTGCATTCTTCCGCCGCTGTTTTTCAAGGTCCCTTTCCCTGTTCAGGTCACGTGATTTTTTCTCCTTGTCACCCTTCTGCTTAACCAGATTGGCAGGCTTCTGATTCATGACTGGAATACTGTTCAGGTCCCATGCCTGCTCCATATCCCATTTGGCACGTACTGCCATAGGCTTCGGGAAATAATACACCATTTCCGGCTGACGGCCTTCAGCATAGTCGCCCGTATCCCAGATTCCGTTGCCGTTGGCATCTATGAAGCACCTCATGTAGTATGTGTCTGGTTTCAGGTAGAAGAAATCCGCCGATCCGTCCTTGGCAGTTCGCTGCTGGTACAACACCTTGTCATTGGTACCCAGCAGTTGTACCACCGCACCCGTGTCGGGCGAGATGACATTGACGAAGAGGGCACCGTATTCATCCAGGCTTTGAACCTCGAACGTGCTCTTTACATGTTTCGTCCCCGTTCCCATTACACTCCTCATAGCCATCGAATCCAGGACGACACAATATTTCTGTCCAGGTTTCCATTCGGCATACACGGTGTACGAACGCGCATTGTTCTTCGTCGGCAGGAACAGGAACGGCTCAGGAGTCAGGTCCGAATCCTTTACAAGATACAGATGGACCTTGGACGAATCCGCAAACTCTATCGGCTCGGGTGTTTCCAAATGCACGTTCTTGTTTGGGTCAAGCGAACCTGTTGGCTTTACCTTCACGTCCAGTATCCTGATTTCGTACGGATTACGCTCGGCCGGCAGCGGTACCTTGCTCCTGCGCTCGCGCTTGGCACGCTGTTTGTTCCACTGTGCTATATCCTTGTCACGTTCCTCCTTTATCTTCGACCACGGTTTGCGCGAGACAATCGTCAGGGTGTCGGACTTATACTGCAGTTCCCCCAGCGAATCCGTATCCAGGAATGTCGCAATCATCTCCAGTGTGTCCGTCCGGTGTGTCAGGGCGGTATCCGTAACCCAGTACGTAATAGTATCCTTGTGTTCCGAAGCCTCGACCTTCAGGCACTTCTCGTCAAAGTTCAGTCCCTTTATTATAGGCAGCTCGTCGCTGGGAGCAGTAAAATACAGACGGAACCAGTCAGGCAGCGGACGCTCCCTTTTCAGCAGGTGCCTGTCCTGACCGCCTTCCAGGAATGCCCTCAGTACCAGATTGTCGGGGAAGTAGTGTATGTACGGCACTACCTTGATGCTGTCGTAATGTATGCTGTCATGCCAGCATGTGTCGAAACGCAGGTCATTCTTCTGCGACGGAATCACGACCGTAGTATCAAATGCAATCATCTCGGACTTCTGGCTGAAGCGGAAGTCGCCGTCAACATCCTTCAGGGCAAAGGTGCGGTACTTGCCGGGAGCAACACCCTTTATACTGAACTGTCCGTCGCCGTTAGTGCGCGAGATTCGCAACAGGGGCGATGTACGGAAAGTACTGTCGCTGAATGTGCTGTCCAGGCGGTAAAGCCCTACCAGTATGCTCTTTACCGGCTCCATGTTCTCCGCCTGAATCACGGTGCCAGCCACCTGCATCGTGTCGATTACATTGCCCGTACTGAAACTGAAGGTGTAGAACCCCATAGGGTTACCCTCGTTGTTGTCCTCTATGGCATCACCGAAGTCAATGGTGTACGTGGTATTTGCCTTCAGCGAGTCATACAGGGTCACCTTTACGCTTTTGCCGTCGGCACGCACGTTGGCGGCATCCAGCTGCGGAGGGGAGATGATGACCTTTTCGTTGGCATTCGTAAGTTTGACGTATTCGTTAAACAGGATGCTGACCTTCTTCTTGCTGAAATTAACCGCACCGTTGGCCGGCGAGCTTTTTACCACGTAAGGCGGCTCTTCGTCATAGCGGCCGCCGTCGGGCGTCCCGATATTCGCACACGAGGCAACAGCCAGCAGTACAGTCGCCAGGGCTATTATAATATAATAGGTATGCTTTCTCATAGAGCCAGCATTTCATCAATATGCCTGCGGTTGTTTGACAGGCGCGGAACCTTGTGCTGACCGCCCAGCTTGCCCTTCATTGCCAGCCATTCGTGGAACAGCCCCTTGCGGGCCTCCACCAGTTCCAGTTTCTGCAAGGTAATATCCTTGTGGCGCTTGGCCTCGTAATCCGAGTTAATTTCCTGCAAAGTCTTGTCCAGTACATCGGCAAAATGCTGAAGGCTGTCGGGTTTTTTCGAGAATTCCACAAGCCACTGGTGACGGCATTTGCCCCTGTCGTCCATAAATACCGGAGCTGCCGTATATTCCAGTACCTCGGCGCCGGTAACCCTGCAAGCCTCGGCCAAACCCTTCTCGGCATTATCAACGATCAGCTCCTCGCCAAAGGCGTTGATAAAGAACTTGGTGCGGCCAGTAATGACGAATTTATACGGATTTACCGAGGTAAACCTCACCGTATCGCCAATCATGTAACGCCACAGGCCGCTGCTGGTCGAGATAACCATAGCATAGTTCCTGCCCGTCTGTACACCCCACAGCGGCACTACCGTAGGATTATCCTTTTCCAGCTCGTCCATTGGGATGAACTCGTAGAATACACCATAGTCAACCATCAGGCTCATCGCCGTGTCAGCAGGATCGTCCTGCAAGCCGAAGAAACCCTCGCTCGCATTATACGTTTCCATATAGTGCATCTTCTCCGATGGGAACAGCCTCTCGTACTGTTTGCGGTACGGGGCAAACGACACACCGCCGTGGAAGAATACCTCGATGTTGGGCCAGATGTCCGTAAAATCTTCCTTCCCCGTAATTTCCAGGATGCGGTTCAGTACAGACAGCATCCACGACGGAACACCGCTCAGGTTCGATATGTTCTCCTTTATCGTCATACGCGCAATCTGCTCGCGCTTCTCTTCAAAGTCCGACAGCAATGCCACGCTCTTGTTCGGAACACGCACCATGCTTATCAGGGGGTTCGTATTCTCTATCAGAATGGCACTCAGGTCACCCACCAGCGAATTCTTCAGGTTATAGTTAGGAGCATGGCTGCCTCCCAGTATCAGCGCCTTGCCGTCAAACACCCTGCTCCCCGGGTTGTTGCGCAGATACCATACCACGGCGTCCTTGCCGCCCGCATAATGCGTATCTCTCAGCCCGTCCTTGCTTACAGGTATGAACTTGCTCTTGTCGTTTGTCGTTCCGCTGCTCTTGGCATACCACCGTACCATACCCGGCCAGAGCACATCCTCTTCGCCCTGACGCATACGGTCAATGCTGTCCTTCAACTCCTCGTAGGTATTTACTGCCGACGATGCAGCAAATGCCTCGTATCCCATGTTGTCAGCAAAACCGTGTGTGCGGCCCCATTCCGTATCCTTAGCCTTGGACGTCAGCCTCTGCAACACCTGCATCTGCAGGCTTTCCGCCTGAGTCCGGTAATTGTCCAGTTGGCCTAGTCTCGACGAAAATATCGGCCTTATAAGTGGAGTTATCTTCATTTTTCTTACCTATATCCAGTATACGCTGTCTCAATGCAGCGTCCTTGTTTATATTCTTCAGAGCCTGCCCCGAAGCCTTCTGCTGGCTTTCCTTCTTGCTGTATCCACGCCCCCTTCCGCACACCTCTCCGGCAACCACCGCACAAGATACGAAATACGGCGAACGCGCCTTGCCCTCGAAACCCTCCTCCTGCAGGACATATTCCACCTGGACATGATACTTCTGGCACCATTCCAGCAACCTGCTCTTGAAATTGTCATCCCTGGCGACCATCTTCTCCAGATTCAGATACCTGCCCATCACACGGTTCTTCATAAACCACATGCAAGCCTCGTACCCGCGATCCAGATACACGGCACCTACCACTGCCTCAAAGGCATTTCCCCCCATGTAGCTGTTGTGACTCTGCTGAGGCAGATCGCTGCGCACCAGGTCCATCAGCCCCATGTCCTTTGCCAGACGTCCCAGAGTCGAACGCTGTACCACCTTGCTCCTCGCATTCGTCAGGAAACCCTCGTGACGCTTCCTGAAACGGCGGTAGACAATGTCGCCCACTACAGCATCCAGTACGGCATCGCCCAAGTACTCCAGGCGCTCGTTGTTCTCACGCATCCTCTGGCCGTCCCTCTCCATTACGCTCTTGTGCAGCAGCGCCTGGCGGTACAGTTTCATGTTATGCGGATAGAACCCCAGGATTCTGTAAAAAGAACGATAAAGTTGCCTATCTTTGTAGAAAGGCAACTTCACCGTATCAATAATATTTCCTAAAGTGACATTCACTTCCTAGAATTTCTTGAAAATCACACAGGCGTTATGGCCGCCGAAACCGAATGTGTTGCTAAGCGCAGCACGCACCGTACGCTTCTGGGCCTTGTTGAATGTGAAGTTCAGGCTGTAGTCAATCTCAGGATCATCGTCACCGTCCTCGTGGTTAATGGTAGGCGGAACGATGTCCTCGGCAACAGCCCTCACGCTCGCCATCGCCTCTACGGCACCCGCAGCACCCAGCATATGGCCAGTCATTGACTTGGTACTGCTTATGTTCAGCTTGTATGCATCCTCGCCAAACACCTCCTTGATAGCCAGCACCTCGCTTATGTCACCCACATGCGTGCTTGTACCGTGAACGTTGATATAGTCGATGTCAGCAGGCTTCATGCCGGCGTCCTCCAGCGCATTCTGCATAACCAGAATAGCCCCCAGACCCTCGGGATGTGATGCCGTTATATGATGTGCATCGGCACTCATGCCTGCACCTGCCATCTCGGCGTAGATATGTGCACCGCGTGCCTTGGCATGCTCCAGTTCCTCCAGAATCAGGCTCACACCGCCCTCGGCCATTACGAATCCGTCACGGCTTGCACTGAACGGACGGCTTGCCTTCTGAGGTTCGTCGTTACGTGTGCTCAGCGCATGCATCGAAGTAAAGCCGCCGACGCCTGCGCATGTTATAGCTGCCTCGGCACCGCCGCTCACAATCATGTCGGCCTTGCCCAGACGTATCAGGTTAAATGCCTCGGCCAATGCGTTAGTGCTGCTTGCACATGCACTCGAGGTTATGAAGTTAGGGCCGCGGAACCCATACTTTATGCTGATATGTCCGGCACAGATGTCAGCAATCATCTTCGGAACGAAGAAAGGATTGAACCTAGGTCCTGCCGTCTCGTTTGTCAGCACGTAGTTGGTTACCTCCTCCTCGTATGTCTTCATGCCGCCTATGCCGACACCCATTACAACGCCTACGCGGTTCTTGTCCACCGCCTCCAGGTCCAGGCCGCAGTCATCTACCGCCATCTGTGCAGCGGCCAGGGCATACTGACAATATGGATCCAGCTTGCGGGCTTCCTTGCGGTCGACAAACTTGGTGACGTCAAAATCCTTCACCTCGCAGGCAAACTGTGTTTTGAACTTGCTTGCATCAAAATGAGTTATAGGACCTGCACCGCTAACGCCCTTCAGCATATTCTGCCAGGTTTCCTCTGCTGTATTGCCCAGGGGTGTCACGGCACCCATGCCCGTTACTACAACTCTTTTCAGCTCCATATATCTAAAAATTAAAAGTGGTTTGGTGGTTCAGTTGCAAGTGCACACCACCTGTCTAAACCGCCAAACCACTATGTAATCAGTTCTTATTGTCTACTAGTTGTTCTCCTCGATGTAAGCGATAGCGTCAGCTACGGTAGAAATCTTCTCGGCCTTATCATCGGGAATTGTGATTCCAAATGTCTTCTCGAACTCCATAATCAACTCAACGGTGTCCAGAGAGTCTGCACCCAGGTCATTGGTGAAACTTGCTTCAGGTACAACATCAGCCTCGTCAACACCCAGCTTGTCTACAATAATCTCTTTTACTTTTGCTTCAATTTCAGACATTTTCTTTATACTTTAAATTGGTTTTTCTAAATCTGTTCTTTGTCGCTAATTCGGTGCAAAGGAAAGGAAAAAAAGTGATATACGCAAGCAAAACAACCAAAATAATTATAATTATTGCGCATTTGCTATCCGTTTTGTGCAATTTTATGGCAAAAAAAGAATATCTTTGCGCCTAAGCTATTACAATTCAGTTATGACAAAGAAGCCGATTTTCCTGCTCGTTTTTATTGCATTTTCGGTAATTTCGTATGCCCAGTTTGCCCAGCCGGCACATTTCACGGCCAAACAGAAAATCACCCCCTCCGGCCAGTTGGAGATCAGTTTCTCCTCTGCCATCGAATCCGGGTGGCATGTGTACGGGTCGGATATGAACGACGACGGTCCTGTACGCGCATCCATTACGCTTGAACAGCAGCAGGGCGTACAGCCGGCAGGTCCCCTCAAGACCGCTGGCGGCAATGTCCGACGGGGCATAGATCCCATGTTCCAGTGCGAGGTACAGACAGTCGAGGGCAGCGTAACATTCAGCCAGCTGTATAATATCACCGCCGGTCACTATCACGTCAAGGGCTATCTGCGGTACGGAGCCTGCAACGACCAGAACTGCATACCGCCCTCTACCGTCGAGTTCCAGTTCGAGGGCGATGCACCTGCCAAGCCACAGGACAATGCCGGACAGCCCCAGGAAGCTACATCTGCGGCCACTGACAGCGAGCCTGCCGATACCGCAGCAGTGGTACCTGCGGATACCGCCGCCGTTGCGGCAACAGCTGGTGACGAGCCGTCCCTGTGGGAACCCGTCACCGACCGGCTGCAGGCATTGCAGGAAGGCGGCACACACACCAATTCATCACTCATCTGGATATTCCTCATGGGCATTGCAGGCGGTCTGCTCGCCCTTCTCACACCTTGCGTATGGCCCATTATCCCCATGACCGTCAGCTATTTTATCAAGCGCAAGTCAGGCGTCAGGACGGCCGTGGCATACGGTATATCCATAATCGTCATATATGTAGGATTGGGCATGCTCGTCACACTCCTGTTCGGAGCCAGTGCCCTCAATGCGATGAGCACCAATGCCGTATTCAACATATTCTTCTTCCTGCTGCTGCTCGTCTTCGGACTCAGTTTCCTCGGCGGATTCGAACTTACCCTCCCATCCTCGTGGAGTACCGCCGTCGACGGCAAGGCCGAGAAGACAGGCGGCATCCTGGGCATCTTCCTCATGGCCTTTACACTCAGCCTTGTCAGTTTCTCATGCACAGGCCCCATCATCGGCTTCCTCCTTGTCGAGGTAGGCACTACAGGCAGCCTGGTTGCACCCATTGTCGGCATGCTCGGCTTTGCCATAGCACTTGCCCTGCCCTTTACACTCTTTGCCATGTTCCCCTCGTGGCTCAAGAGCGCACCGCGCAGCGGCAACTGGATGAATGCCGTCAAGGTCACCCTAGGATTCCTCGAACTCGCCTTTTCGCTCAAGTTCCTCTCCGTTGCCGACCTTGCATACGGATGGCACATACTTGACCGCGAGGTCTTCCTGTGCCTGTGGATAGTCATTTTCGGAGCAATGGGAGCCTATCTCCTGCATTTCATCCGTCTGCCACACGACGAAGACGAATATGACGAAACAGGAGCCGTCAGCCCCAATCCCCGTACAGGTATAGTACGCCTCATGGTGGGACTCGCGGCATTCGCCTTCGCCATCTACATGATTCCAGGCCTGTGGGGAGCCCCCTGCAAGGCCGTCAGCGCTTTTGCCCCTCCCGTCAGCACCCAGGACTTCAACCTGTACACCCAGGAAGTGACACCACGTTTCCAGGACTATGACCAGGGTATGGCCTATGCAAGGGAGAACAATATGCCAGTGATGCTCGATTTCACAGGTTTCGGATGCGTCAATTGCCGTAAGATGGAAGCTGCAGTATGGACAGATACCCGTGTTGCCGACATCATCAACAACCGATACGTACTCATCACTCTGCATGTAGACGACAAGACACCGTTGGAAACACCGCAAACTGTCGTTGAAATGGGGCAAACACGCACTTTACGTACCATCGGCGACCGCTGGAGCTATCTGCAGAGGCACAAATTCGGAGCCAATGCGCAGCCCTTCTATGTCCTGCTCGACGCACAGGGACAGCCCCTTGCCCCCAGCTACAGCTACAACGAGGACATCCCCGCCTATATCGACTGGCTCAACTCAGGGCTGCATTAGTATGTCCAGCAGCTCAGCCATTCCCTCGGTAGCCTTCTTCTGAATAACACGTATATCAGACCCCAGACGCTCGACCTCCTTAGGTGTGTTAGGGTCTATTATGTAGTTCTGTTCGGCACGCGAGGCAAATATCAGGCTTGCGGCAGGCTGTACCTGCATGCTGGTGCCCACTACCACGAAGATATCTGCCGAGGCAACCTCCTCCAAGGCCCGCTGGATATTGGGCACAGCCTCACCGAACCACACTATGTACGGACGCAGCTGGCTGCCGTCGTCCGCCTTGTCACCCAATTTCATCGGAATCTCGTACGGCAGTACCTTGATACACGTCTCCTTGTCACGTGACGAACACACCTTGGACAGTTCGCCGTGCAGATGCAACACGTTTGTACTGCCCCCGCGCTCATGCAGGTCGTCCACGTTCTGCGTAACCACCACGACATCGTATTTTTTCTCCAGCTTTGCAATTGCACGATGCGCAGCATTCGGCTCAACCGACAGCATGGCCTTGCGGCGGTCGGTGTAGAAATCCAGCATCAGTTTTGGGTTACGGTACCAGCCCTCGATACTTGCAACATCCTCCACATCATAGCCTTCCCACAGGCCACCCGAATCACGGAAAGTAGGCACACCGCTCTCGGCACTCACTCCCGCTCCCGTCAGAAATACAATTTTCTTCTTCTTCATTTTTCATTCTTCATCTTTGTCCTAACGCAAATATACAATTTTATTTATATCTTTGTCACATGAAGAAAATACTTTTTGTATGTCACGGCAATATTTGCCGCAGCCCTATGGCCGAGTTTGTAATGAAGAAACTCGTTGCCGACGCAGGTCTCAGCAGCGAGTTCCATATAGCAAGCGCAGCCACCAGTACCGAGGAGATTGGTAATCCAGTATATCCCCCTGCACGACGCAAGCTTGCCGAGCACGGAATCAGTTGCCAGGGCAAGACAGCCCGTCAGCTCACACAACGCGACTACCAGTATTACGACCACCTCATCGCAATGGATCAGAACAACATACGCAACATGATGCGCATGCTGGGAGGCGACCCCGACCATAAGATAGATCTGCTTCTGAACTTCACCGACAATCCGCACGAAGTAGCAGATCCGTGGTATACAGGCAATTTCGATGCCACATGGGACGATTGCCTCACCGGCTGTACCGCTCTGCTGCAATACCTGACCAGATAATCCTCTTAATCAGCCAATGGCGCATTTCTCAATTCCTCAAGTGCCTCGCACAACTGGTCAGGACACGATGTGCGCTTTGTGCCGCAACGGATGCCCTGCAGTTTGCTGATGACATCATCAATCTTCTGACCCCTCACCAGCGAACTTATCCCTTGCAGGTTGCCGTTGCATCCCCCGATGAAGAATACCTGCTGTATTACATTGTTCTCGTCAGCTGTCACATCGATAACCTGCGAGCATACCCCTGTGGGTCGGTACATTATATGTTTCGTTTTCATAGTTCAATTATCGAAATCCACTGCAAATTTACAGTAAATTTCGACATCACCAAAATAAAACACTCTTCTTTCGCTCAACCGCAGCCTTCACTATTTAAACCTTTTCAAATCTTCAAATCCTAACGTCGTCTGGCCGTTCCCGATACGCCGTCTCGTGGCCTTTGATACGCCGTCTCGTGGCCTTTGATACGCCGTTTCAAGGCTGTCCGTCCTTCCCCCCACATGCAACATTTGCTGCCTCAGGAGCCTACACGTGTTACCTCCAGGAGTCTGCAAATGTGACAATTGACTGGATTTTGATACATTCTGTGCCTTTTGTAGGCTTAGGCATCGCTGGTGCCTTACTGTCAAATATATTATAAGTCATTGCTTTTTAGAAGATTAAATGATTTGTTGATATTATCCGCAGTCACAGTCACAGAGTCACAGTTGTTTTTAAAGCCATACTCACTTTTTATTATTATATATCTATATATATGATTATTAATAAGTTATGAGTGCTTTAAAAGCCAGTTTTGAAATGGATTG
>JAFZVW010000038.1 GCA_017617635.1 Bacteroidaceae bacterium
ACTTCCAAAACATCCAAAGCGAAAACAGCCAAGGAGCCCGAAACTGCAGCACCGGCAAAGACCGCCGAGCCAGTAGAGCCCGCTCCCAAGAAACGCGGCCGCAAGCCAAAGGCAGAAAAAGAACAGGAAAAAGAACAGAAACAAGAACAAGAGGCAACCGCTACCCAACCTTCCAAAGAGGAAACTGCCACAAAATTCCGCATAATACGCGACATCCGTCCCGTAGCACAGATACTTGCCGAAATGCAGAGCAACACAGCTGCACCGGCATCCAACAACTCTGGCCGTCCCCAGCGTCCTACATACAACTTCGGTGACAAGATCATAGCCGAAGGCGTACTCGAACTTGACCAGAGCCACGGACGCGGATTCCTTCGCAGCAGCGATTACAACTATATGCCGTCTCCCGATGACATACTCGTTACTGCCCAGCAAATCAAGAACATGGGCCTCAAGACAGGCGACGTAGTACGCTGCAGTGTCAATATGCCCAATCCCGGTGAGGCATACTACAATATGGGACGCATACACAGCATCAACGGATGCGACCCACGCGTCATACGCGACCGCTCCCCATTCGAGAGCCTTACCCCACTCTTCCCCGACCAGAAGTTCAACCTCTGCAGCGGACAGAACGATCCACTGTCAGTACGCATCGTCGACCTCTTCGCCCCAATCGGCAAGGGCCAGCGTGCACTAATCGTCGCACAGCCAAAGACAGGTAAGACCATTCTCATGAAGGAGATAGCCAACGCCATCGCCAAGAACCACCCCGAGGCATACCTCATGATGCTCCTCGTTGACGAACGCCCCGAGGAAGTCACCGATATGGCACGCACCGTAAAGGCCGAGGTCATCGCATCAACCTTTGACGAACCCGCCGAGCGTCACGTACGCATTGCAGGCATAGTACTCGAGAAGGCAAAGCGCATGGTCGAATGCGGACACGACGTAGTCATCTTCCTTGACTCCATCACACGTCTGGCACGCGCCTACAATACCGTAGCACCGTCCAGCGGCAAGGTCCTTTCCGGAGGTGTCGAGGCAACCGCAATGCACAAGCCCAAGCGCTTCTTCGGTGCTGCACGTAATATCGAGGGCGGAGGCTCGCTCACCATCATCGCAACAGCACTGACAGATACCGGCAGCAAGATGGACGAAGTCATCTTCGAGGAATTCAAGGGCACCGGCAATATGGAACTCCAGCTCGACCGCATGCTCGCCAACAAACGAATCTTCCCCGCAGTCAATATCGTACAGAGCAGCACACGCCGCGACGACCTGCTGCAAGACCGCATGACACTCGACCGTATGTGGATCCTGCGCAAGTTCCTTACCGACATGAACCCCATCGAGGCCATGACCGAGATGAAACAGCGCATCCAGGACACCAAGACAAACGAGGAATTCCTCCAGTCAATGAATTCGTAAAAAAAATTTTTGCTTCAAAATATTTGCTTGTTTAAAAACAAAGTTATATCTTTGCAGCAACAAATCCCACCACGCTTCTCGTCGTAAGACCAGCGGACCAGGGTGGGACGTTTTTTATTATGGAATATACAAAGCAACCCATCACCCTCGCTGAACAGATAAACATCCTGAAACAGCGAGGGCTTATTTTTGAAAATGAGGAACAGGCTATAGCCATTCTCAGAATCTGTAATCCCTGCGTACAGAGTTGAGCCGCTGCCGTGACGAGTTCATTCTTGAACACTTCAGGAAATACGACTCACCCGAGTTCCCTCCATCGTGGAAGACACTTGAAGTAGCATCTTTCGGCACCCTTTCCAAGCTCTACAACAATATGAACGACTTCAACCTGATGAAGCGTGTGGCTCGCGATTTCGACATGCCTCAGCATGAGTATCTTCGCAGTTGGTTGGAGAGTCTCACCATCGTCCGCAACTATTGTGCCCACCACGCCCGACTTTGGAATGCACACTTTGCCGTGCGTCCAAAGATAACTTCACGAATGCGCCAGCGGTGGATAACCAATTTCAATTTCCCTATCGACCGCCTCTATCCTCAACTTTGCTGCATTGCCTATTGGTTCAATAGCATCGATCCCCAAAACACTTTTGTTCAGGACTTCAAATCACTTCTGAGCAGATACCCTACCGTGCAACCCTCTATGATGGGCTTCCCTCGTGGATGGGAGAACGAGCCTCTGTGGAAACACGCTAACCACTAACGCTCGCCAAGATGACCGACCATAAAGATTTTGACCGGTGTTGCCCCTGCGGGACGGTCAAAGTGCTTCGGGAGTATTAAGAGAGTCGATTGTATGATGAGTTCGGTTGCAAAGATAGTAAATTTGCACTAAAGTAGTGCATTATTTGGCAAAAACTGCACTATTTAAGTGCAATTTATTCCTCTCTCATCACCGTTACATCTCCCTTTCATCTCTCTTTCATCTCTCTTATATCTCTTTTACATCACGTATACATCACGTATACATCACGTATAGCTGCGTTGAAATGGGCATATTTTAGTGTTCTTACGGTAAAAACACATCTTTATCCCTTTCTGCACGTGCGTACGTAATAAAAGCCATACCTTTGCACGCGATTTAATATAAGCAACACACATAGGAAAATCAACCAAAAAACAATTATACAAAATGAAAAGAATTTTACTTATTCTAACGATGCTCACAGTATGCTTGGGAAATGTATGGGCAGATGAATTACCCAATGCAGTTGTCGGCACTTATGCCTTCCAGGCAGGTGTGCTTACTACCGGTGCTGATGGGAGCAACTTTACAAAAGACAATAATGGCAATGTGGCTATTGCAAAAATATCTGGAGGATACTCGAATCCTGGTTCTAAAAATCGTAATTGGGGTACTGTTGTAGTCAGGATAAACGTGCCCACAAACCCACAAACAGGACCCCTGTGTCTTTTAAGCACTTCTGCAAGTTGTGCTCAAAATTCCCAAGGACTATATATGGATGGTAGTACTTTGAAAACGGTTTGGTACGCGACAGCAGATTCGCCCACCACTCGTACTTCATCAGGAAATCCAAACTTGTCTGTTGGCGAACATACGATTATCTATTCTACTGGCAATTATTCTGGCGGCAATAGTGGAACCAGTGGCACCAATGTATATGTTGACGGAACACTGGCATTTTATGACCAAGGGTTATGTGCATCAGGTATAAATTACAATACAATCTTTATTCCCTCTGCATTTGCAGAATATATAACCGAAGTGTGGTTCCTCGGTTACAATGAATCTTCTAAGCCGACTTCCGACCAGGTAAGTAGTATTCATACCGAGTGCTCAAATTATATATACTCATCTTCACATAAAAGTACAACAGATGTAAGTAATAAATTTTTGGTTATTGATGACGATGCTAATCTTTCCACATTTACCAATGCAAGTAGCATCTATATTGCTACAGACAAAACGCTGACACTGGATCAGGATAATGCGACAATATCACTTTTAGGAAATGGCACAGCCTTGCAATCAAGCAATATTACTACGACAGTAACAGGCGACCTTCCTTCTATAACCCTCAAGTCAACCGCAGGTACACTCAACTATAACGGCAACAGCCTCAACGGAACAACCCTTGATCGTGTTGTACTTAACAGTAGTACTGACCGTATTGAAACCAGCGGCAATGTAACTATCAAAAATCTTGCGGGCTGTAATCTACCTAACAATGGAGCATCAAATTTTCATTACGCTATGGTAGGTAGTAGTAGTGGTACAATTACTTTTTATGGCACTTGTGATTTCACCAAGAAATCCAACGGAGAAGATGCACTTAGCTATAATCTTGGCTATGGCTCTGAAGCTAACATTGTAATCGCGGAAGGCGCTAACGTAAAAATAGGCATTGCAGTAAATACACAAGATAGTAATAACAATGCTTCTATTACTGTAGGAAACGATGCTACTCTTACAACGATAGGTTCAATACATGACGATCCTGTAATTTATGCAACTAACTTGACAAACAATGGAACAATTACAATTGCTAATGGACGACATCATTTAAACGGTCTGAGTAAAATTCATAATACTTTAAGTGGAAGTGGAATTTTGAATATCTTGGAAGGTACAACTTTAGAAGTTTCTTCTATGCCAAGCACAATGAAACTGACAGGTTCTGGCAATGTATCATTGACAAGCTTTCCAAGTTCAACTGCCCCAACCTTAACAGATTGGACAGGTATAATTAAATTTCCTAATGGAGGTTCTAGTTCCACAAACTTAACCACATTATTCAATGCTTGGGGAAATAGTAATTCAACAATCAAACTGAATGATGTCCAAGGCTATTTATCAAGTAATAGTGGCGAAGAGGCGGCAATTGTTAATCCAACCCTAAATATTCTATCAGGTAAAACCCTAACGCTTAATAATGGCTATTCCGATGCCGATGCTACAATTTCAAAATTAACAGGTGCGGGTATAGTTGATAGGCAGAAATGGGCAGACAATACATCTCAAAATCATAATCTAATTATAACAACGCTCAAAGACTTTACAGGAACGTTAAAGGCTTCGGGGCATCCTATCATTGTAACAAATCTTGTTTTAGATGAAAGTCCTACAAATGACTTACTTATTACTACTGCTGGTTCTCAAAATGTGACATTGTCTAATCTTTATATTGGTGAACAATTAGTAAATGAAGCATACAACTGGAGCCAAACAACTGTTGATAATATTACCGGAATCCATATAACCGAATCTGCACCTGCAAAGATTGCCGCCGCAACAAGTGTTTCTCCGCGTACTATTGGTACAGATGTTGGCGAATACGCAGTTTCATTTAATGGACAAAGCTATACAAATGAAGAAGACTTTACCATTGCAGTTAATGCCTTAACGACTTTAGCTGCATGGGAAAATATTGCTGACCCTTCATTTACCATCAATCAACCAACGTCAGGTTATTACAAACTTAAATCTAAATATAGCGCTGACAGCACAACTGATTACTATCTTTCTTGCGATAACGTAGGAACAGATGACACTAATGCTAAACAGACAACTACAACAGACGAGAAAACCATCTTCTATATTGAGGTTGGCAATTCAAACAGCACAATCAAATCGTATTCTACAGGTTATTTATTTGGAGAATATTCTCGAGCAAACTACATAGCATCCAACAATAATCCTGTTAAGTGGACATTCAGTGAGGGTTATAATAAAGGCACTTATACTCTCACTTCTAATGCTAGGGAGGTTTACAACAATAATAATTATTCTCAGATTCTTTACGGATGGAGCGGTGCAACAGATAAAAACAGTGTAGTTCAAATTAAAGCTGACAGAAATGGCTCAACAACAGACGACGGACATACCGACTGGATATTGATTCCTGTGGCAAAAGATGAACTGCCTGTAATTAAAGCTCCTGGTTGTACAGATTCAAATCCTGCCATCTTAGGCAACATTACATTAACAAGTGATGTTACAAACAACATAACTGCAAGTGCAAAATTCGTTGACCTATCTGACGCAACGATTAGCGCTATCATCGATGATATCAAAACAGCAGTTGCAGATGTTAGTGCAAATGCTATCATCATAGCACCAAAGGGTACAAGCGTTGGCGAGACAACCTCTAACATCTTGGTTGCAACAGATACAGAAAACACATATACCTGTAACAACCTGCAGCTGAATGACGAAGTTATTGCACAATTCACAAGTGCGACAAACTTCACAGACACAAATGTCACATACACACGTGCTGCCACCACAAGTCAATGGGGCACAATTTACCTACCATACGCTCCTGCAGCAGAGGAAGGAGTATCGTATTATAAACTGACGTCTTCAGAAGGAAATACACTGACGTTCACGAAGGTTGAAACCCCTGTAGCTAATACTCCTTATATGTACAAAAAGACATCTGAGGGCAATATGACAGCCACTAACGAGAGCGCAACATTTGCTCTTGGAGGAGACACAGAAGGACATGCAGGCGTTGCAGTTAACAGTTACCAGTTGGTTGGTATTCTGACAAACTCTTCTATTGTGGCTAATGATGGAATTGATGCTAAGGTTGGATATAACAAGATTGTTAATCCAAAGGCTTACTATTTCAAGAACACAGACAACACATTCCGTCCATTACCTGCAAGCAATATATTCAGCATGAAGGCATTCCGTTGCTATCTGACTACTTCTACTTCTACTTCTGCCCGCCAGAACATTCTGAGTTTCAACTACGAGGACAATGATCAACCAACTGGCGTAAGTTTCATCGAAAGCGAAGACGGCAAGAGTGTTGATGTAATATTTGACCTTAATGGCCGTCGTCTGCAGAATGCGAAGAAGGGCATTAACATTATCAACGGCAAAAAAGTGATGAAGTAACGATAAGGCATAGGGAAATAATTGAAACCAATATGAAAAAAGAATATATAAAGCCAGAAACCCTGGTATTTAAATTCGCTCTTCGCGATGGTATATTGCAGGATACGTCTAATATATCAATTGGTGATCGGGAAGAAAACGCACCTGTTGATGAGGACGAAATTGGAGCACGTGTCATCTTCAACGACGATCACACCATCTGGGATAATGCGTGGTGATTAGTCACAACTATGGAACGCAGCGGAGCTGCATGGAACAACTTTTTATCGGACCTTTGGTCCATGGAACTAAATAATAGCAATTATCGATACAATGAAAAAACTTTATACGATACTTTTCCTGCTTGTTGCCGGTATCAGCGGTGTGTGGGCAGATAATGTCGAATGGGAAAGCAAGGAAGGCTGGGAGGCTGCAAGCGGTGGCTTTGGTAATTTTCAATGGATTGGTGTCCATACGCCTGGGGATGCAACTCAGCTATACAGTTTCAACGAATTGCGAATGAGATTCAGGAAAACAGGAGACGATGATGCAAAGGATAATTATCTGGCGATTGCACGTGTTTCCGCGACATCATCATTAAATGCAAATAATGTTGTTGCTGTTTCAAACAATCATCTCCGTGCCTCGGCTGACAATTCGTTGGAGACCTTTACTTTTGACGATGATGTAGTTCTGTTAGGCGGAACGACCTATTATCTTGTTTTTGTACAGTCAAATACTCCTACTGACGGGTCATATACTGTACGGGCATGCCGTCTTACACTCAATCACACGGATTATGGCGAGTATCCGTACGGCAACAGTGCAGGAAGCACAGGCGCGAACTACTGGATTTATTTCGGAGCGACCTTAACTCCTTCTCCAGCTACCGGCTATTGCACAGGCGACATACTGGGCGGAAGCATGGAAAGCGGTAACTGGAAGACTTCCTGGACATCCGGTACTACCCCATCGTTTACGATAACCTGTCCTAACGCTAATTTCAACAACGCTTCCGACAAACCGGCAGGCGGATTGGATATCCGTAGCGGTAGCAAATACAGCGCAACATATACCATTAACGCTCCTGACGGCTATATTATTACAGGGTATAAGCTTTTCGGCAATGCAATTAGCAGCTCAAAAGACCAAACAATTACTCCTGCTGACGGTGGCTCTGCAGTGACATTCACATCGAAAGGCAATAGTATAAGCGTGTCGGGGTTGAGAAAGGCTACGACTTCATTTACCCTGACTGACAACAAAGGCAATACTGGCTTATTCCTTCATGCAATGCAAGTATCAATGGCCAGGAGCATAACTTCGCTTCCGACGGAGAACAATAAATCGTATGTAATTACGAACGCACGCGCAACTTGGAATTTTGTTGATAACGCAACCAGTATGAATGCTGCTTCAAGTACAGACCTGGATAATGATGACCAGCATATTGCACTTATATATTATAATGAGAACTATTATCTGTATAGCGTCAATACCGGCAAGTTCCTGACGGCCGACAATACATTGACGACTACGCCATCAGATAATGAACAGATCAGCATCACGGCAACTGGCAATGTAACATATCCCTGGTTCCTGAAGTTCAAGAATATTGCAAACAAGAACATTAATGTCGGAGGTAATGGTCAAATAGAGATAAACAATTGGTCAACCATTGATGACGGAAACAGGAATGCAATCATCGAGGTTGCTGACCTTGATGCGAATGATGCATTGGGAAAAGTCTCCGGATATAGCGATATAATTGCACGGCTGAATAATATAAACTGGAGTGATTCGGAGAAAGACGGACAGTTGAACCGTTATAATCTGACAGGTGGATACGCAGGATATGCCGGACATGAAAGGGATATGCTCGAGAATATATCTGACGGCTATAGCGAGAGTAACCTGGTGCTTGCCAGGAATATGATTGAAAACTATGCTCTTAATATGCCTAAAGCCGGTACGTTCCTCCGCCTGAAAGGTGCAACCAGCGGAAAGTATGTCAAATATGGCGAGAAGGTTAATTCGCAATACCCTATGGGCAATGCTGACGGGGATGCCATATTCTATTATGACGGAGAGCATTTGCTTTCGTATAACAGCGGCATCTACTGGGGTGTGAAAGGTGGTGAAACGGGAGTCGGAGGCTCTAACTGGGATTGGACAGAAGTGGGAGGTACAGGCACTACAATCACTTTCGCAGAATCAAATACAGCAGGCAGGTACTTTATAAAGCTTCAGACCATTTACAGCGAATTTCCTGATATACTACTGTATGATCGCACAACGTACTGCGACCGTGGTGCATTCAATGGAACAAGTGGCGTTACTGACGAGAGATATACGTGGACACTGGAAGAAGTCGAATCACTTCCTCTCTCGATTGCTGCCGAGAGCTATACATCATTTTCATCTCCCGTACCTGTGACGATTCCTGATAACTGCCATGCTTACATTGCAACAAGCAAAGGTACAGGTGTTATCAATATGAAGAAAGTTACAGGTAATGTACCGGCAAATACAGGCTTGATTATCAGCACAAATGGTGTTGCTCAGAATCTTGATTTCACTATCTGTACTACTGATAATCTGACAGACGTTTCCGGCAACAAGCTCGTAGCCAACGTAGCTGCTGATAATGTATCCAAAGCCGATAACTACTTCTTTGGTCAAGTAAGTGGAAACTATGTCTTTACCAAGTTATCTGGTGACGGAGATTATTATACTCTTCCAGGCCATAAGGCATATCTGAATCTTGGTGGAAATGCTGCCCGTTTGTCAATCAACTGGAGCGGGGACGACGCTACAGGCCTGATGGAGCTCGGTAATGAGAATATTAAGCTGAATGACGGCAAATACTACCAGAACGGCAAGATTGTTATCATAAGAAACGGCATCAGGTACAACCTTTCGGGTCAGACCTTGTGCCGCTAAAAGAGAAACGGCGTTTCTCTTTTTGTCTATTTTGTAAGCTCGTTCATGCGGGCGATGTATTTGCCGATGATGTCGAATTCGAGGTTGACGGTTGTCCCTACCTGGATTGCGTGGAAATTGGTGTTGTCGTAGGTGTATGGGATAATGCAAACCTGGAAGGTGTCGGATGTGGGATTGCAGACGGTGAGGCTGACGCCGTTGACTGTGACTGAACCCTTGTCGACGCAGAAGTATCCGCGACTTACCATCTGCGGTGTCGTATGGTAGCGGAATGTGTAGCAGTGGCTGCCTTCCTGGTCCTCGATATTGATGCATTGTGCCGTCTGGTCGACGTGTCCCTGTACGATGTGTCCGTCAAGGCGTCCGTTCATCATCATGGAGCGTTCGATGTTTACCTCGTCACCTACACGGAGAAGACCTATATTACTGCGCTCTATTGTCTCGCGCATGGCGGTTACTGTGTATGTGCTGTCCTGAATCCTGACAACCGTCAGGCATACTCCGTTGTGTGCAAGGCTCTGGTCAATCTTGAGCTCGTCGACGAACGAGCATGAGAGTGTCAGGTGCAGGTTGTCCTGTTCTTTTTCTATTCGCACGACGCGTGCAGTTTCTTCGACTATTCCGCTGAACATATTGATATGTACGATTTTTAATGTACGATGTACGATTTTATATTTTATTATTTCTCGAAGGGCAAATATACGTTAAATATATGGAATTATATTGCCTGTTGTGTGAAAATTTGAGACTTTTATTGTATTTTTGCGTGGAAAAATGTATAAACAAAAATTATCAGACATACGGAAATGAAAAGATTGTTTCTTTGTGGTATTGCCTTTGTTTCGTGCATGATGCTCGGTGCCCAGGGCTGGACTTTGGACGAGTGTATCAAGTATGCTATGCAGAACAATATCACTATCAGGAAGAACCGTGTTGCCGAGGAAACGGGTGTATCGACATTGAAGCAGGATCAGTCGGCATTGTGGCCTTCGGTCAGTTTCAGTACCTCGCACAGTATGACATACCGTCCTATGGAAGGCGGTACGGCGCGTAGCGAAGGCGGCGAGGTTGTAGTTGCCAACAACAAGGTGTCGTACAACGGTTCGTATGGTATTAACATGAACTGGACAGTATGGAACGGTGGTGTCAACTACAAGACCGTCGAGCAGCAGAAACTGCAGAACGAGATTAACAGGCTTGCAACGGAGACAAGCGAACTGACCATACAGGAGCAGATTGTACAGCTGTATGTGCAGATAATGTACACCCGGGAGGCTGTGAAGGTCAACGAGGAACTGGTCAAGGTTGCCGAGGCTCAGTACAACCGCGGCGTGCAGATGCAGAAGCAGGGTCAGATGGCTCGTGCCGATGTGGTTCAGCTGGAGGCTCAGCTGCAGGATGCCAGATATGATATCATAAACAGCCAGACGCAGGTGGATAACTATAAGCGTCAGCTGAAAAGCCTGTTACAGCTGGATATAAATACTGAATTTGACGTTACGGGCAGTATTCCGGGTGACGAGAAGCCGCTGGAGATGATTCCGGCTGCAGGTGAAGTGTATGCCCGTGCATTGGCTACGAGGCCTGAGATTGAGAGTGCGCAGAAGGGTATTGTCAATGCTGAGCTGCAGTACGACATTGCCAAGCGTGGCTACTACCCTACCATTAGCGTGAACGCAAGTGTAAGCGACAACCATAACTCGAACAGTTCGTTCTCGTATGGTGATCAGCTGAAGAGCAATTTCGGTATGGGTGCCGGTGTGAACGTGAGCGTACCTATATGGGATGCCCGCAAGACACGCACTGCCAAGGAGAAGGCCTTGCTGAGCAAGCAG
>JAFZVW010000039.1 GCA_017617635.1 Bacteroidaceae bacterium
CCTGAGCCAGGATCAAACTCTTCACTGTAGAATTTCTCTTCAAGTTCTGACCTGACTGTAAATAAAAAGAATAAACGGTTCTCGTACTTTACTTGTCTCTTGTACTACATCTTTTCTATTTGTCTATGGAAATATATCAAAGATCGACCGCAAATCGAGCTGAAACATAATCGGACCCACTATGAAAAGGGGGCCTATGGCTCATTTGCGAGTGCAAAGGTATGCCAAATTATGTAAACAACAATACTTACTGCATCCTTTTTTCTAAAAATTACAAAAAAAGTGTAATAAAACACTTACTGTTACTATTACACCTTATATATAATATATATGCGCAAGATATAAATAAAACATCATGGGACTCAAACATGCAAGTTCCTGACTATACCCCAAAAAAGCAAAAGAACAGAAAACAGCAAAAGCGTCCTGCTTCTATAACATAATCGCATTATCTTGCTTGTGTTTTGTAACTGAGGAAATATTTGTCCTATCAACAACAAGAACAAATACGGCGAAGCCACAAAGAGACCTGGATTAAGATTCCAGGCCTCTTTTATATTCAAATGTAAGATTTCATGTACAGCACGCTGTCCTCCGCAGAATGGACACCTTATGCCTGTCAATTGATACAAGGGGCACTGTAGCAGCCACGTATCACAATAAGGATTTCCCCACGCTAATACCGAAAGGACTATAATAAGTACTGCTACACAATACAACGAATGTTTTAAACTGTCACGCACTGGTTAAGTCTCTGAAATCTCCTGTGTCTGGTTATCTGAAGCAAACACAAAGGTTGTGCCTGAGAGAATTACGTACGCAACCACAAACGCAAACAGGGTAAATACAATTGTGCCGAGAATTCCGACACAACAACAGCATAGACCTATAATGTTAATGAAAAATGCAACGATACCTAAGAGCAAGAGAGTCCAAAAATGGGAACGTGTAATATTCCAACTCTTTTTATAGGCATCGAAGAAAGGCAATTCAGCATCTTCGATTAAAGAGATTTCCACAAACATCAGCCTTACAGCGACAAATATTCCCGGCAGAACGCAGAACAATGTGGCGATACTTATTAGCACAGATTTGAGCCATGATGCAAAAAATACTTTTACAAAGGTAAGCACGGGCAGTTTAAAACTTGAAAACTCGACACGAGAAGTGCTGCCTTTCACCAGACGCAATGCTGTATTATAATAGCCCACATACAGAACTGTGACAACCACGCTAATACACACAGTATACATGACAATGGCAGGAATCATGCCTGCACATATAGCGATGAGAGATGCCAATGCATCGTGTGGATTTCCTGCCAGTTTCAGTGTACCAAGCATCGACACAAGTGATGACATTGCGAACATGGCACCAAAAATAAATTCAACCAAATAGTAAACCAACCAGAGCAGCAACAAAAGCCCAACCATAGGAAAAGCATGCTTCTTGGTCAACGCCCATGCATAATCAAGGGTTTGACCTACACTAAATTCTTTCATGATAAATTAATTTAATAAATTATGTAATCGTTAATTATTTTCTCCTTGCAAAATTAATAAAAACATTTTAACTAAATTGAAGAAGGAACTATTTTTTTTTACGGAAAATCTTCCAACCTGTAGCTGCAATTACAACCGTTGTTATAGGACTGATGATATTGAAGAAACAATATGGTGCATAAGCCAGTGTACTGATGCCAAGAACAGTACTCTGAGTCATACCGCAGGTAGTCCACGGGATAAGTACAGAGGTTACGGTTGCACTGTCCTCGCAGGTACGGCTAAGCAGGCGCGGTTCATACCCATATCGCTGGTATGTGTCCTTATACAAACTGGAAGTAAGCATAATGCTCAGATACTGGTCACTGGTAGTGAGGTTCAGGAAAATACCAGTCATAGCCGTGCTGCCAACCATGGTAACACGATTATGCGCCATTCGCTTGATTGCATTCATGATGCTTTCGAGCATACGCGTTGCTGTCATGGCTCCGCCAAATACCATAGCACATATTATGAGCCAAACGGTACCCATCATACCGCTCATTCCACGTGTTGCCACCAGCGCATTGAGCGTTTTTTCGCCGGTTTCAACGGACGTTGAGTCATATATTGAAATCATCAATCCACGAAACAGACTTGCAATACCGTCGTCCCCTGCAATTTGATACAGAATGTCCCTCTGGGCTATAAGCGCTGCTATTCCGGCGAAAATCACTGCAAGGAACAATATAAGCATGGATGGCAGCCTGCGTGCAATAAGCAAACCTATAAGCAGCGGAACTATAAGAAGCCATGGCGAGATAGTGAACGTTTTGTCCATGATGTCACATATCTCGGTCACTGTTTCCGTATTTCCCGTATCGTGCATGAAACCAGCCACCATGAAAATAAGCATCGTAATGCAGAACGTCGGGACGGTGGTATACATCATATAATGTATATGGGTGAACAATGGAGTACCAACTGTTGCGCTTGCCATTACCGTTGTATCACTCAGAGGAGATACCTTGTCACCAAAATATGCTCCGCTAATGACTGCGCCTGCCACCCAACCGTCGGAATAGCCAAGCGTATGGCCGATTCCCATAAGGGCAACACCGATTGTTGCCACTGTTGTCCACGAACTTCCCGTAACAACGCTGACTGCGGCACAGATAACGCACGCCGTTAGCAGAAACCACTGCGGATTGAGTATCTGCAGCCCATAGTAAATCATCGTGGGCACTATTCCGCTAATCATCCACACACCACTGATTGCGCCGATAAGCAGGAGTATGATTATCGGTTGCGAAACACTGGATATTTTCTCAGTGACGGCATCTTCAAAGTCAGCAAACGTAACTCCGCAGAACATCATGCCGATTCCGACACAAAAGGCTGACGCGAGTATGAGCGCAAGTTGTGATGCGCCGGCAAGAGCCTCGTCCCCGAACTGTACGACTACAAATGAAATAAGTGCCACCAGTACAACCAGTGGCACTATAGAAATCCATAGAGAAGGCAAGCCCCTGTTCATCAGCTAACCTTGTTGAGCTTCTTGATGATGGAGAAGATGAAGAGGGCAGCCAGGAGGCAGATGCCCATCAGGGTTGCCCAGACGATCCAGAGTGGCAATTCCCACATGTGGCCGGGGATGCTGACGAGCTTGTTGCCCAACGCAGTTGCCACGAACCAGCCGCCCATCATCATGCCCTTGTACTTAGGAGGCGCAACCTTCGTCACAAAGGAGATACCTATTGGAGAAAGCAACAGCTCGGCAAAAGTCAGGATGAGGTAAGTGCTGACAAGCAAGTTGGGATTAAAGTCATAGACATGGTTGGGATGGTCGGTTGCAGGCAAGCCGAAGCTGCAAACCGTCATCAACAGATATGCACAAGCAGCCACGAGCATACCAAGACCAATCTTGACGGGAGCCTTGGGCTCTTTTCCCTTCTTGGCAAGCCATCCGAAGAGGGCAATGCTGACAGGAGTCAAAGCTACCACAAAGCAGGGATTGAACTGCTGGAAGATGGGAGCATCAACGGTAACAACATCGTTGGCTGTCTGTACATAGTTATAACCCAAGATTGCTGCCGGGGCAACTATGAGCAGCACATTAATAACCTTTGCCTTTGCACTGCCGCTGCTTATCAATCCGAAAATACCATAGACAATCAGGATGCACCAGATAAGGTTCATCACGTTGAACTCCATACCTGTCACGCCTGTGGCGGAACGAGCCGTGAACTCATCGGCAAACCATGTGAGCGTCAGGCCGTTCTGGTGGAACGCCATCCAGAAGAAGATAACAACAGCGAATACGAGACATAGACATACGATGCGCTCGCGAGTCTCGGCAGGAGACATCTCCTCAACCTTCTCATTTGCGGCAGCAACCTTGTCCTTCTTCACTGTAAGCACCTGCCTGTATGTGCTTCTACCCAAGTAGTAAACGAGAATAGAAACGATGACGGAGACACAAGCTACGGCAAAGGCAAAGTGATAGCTGTCGGCCTTGCTGTAGCCAAGCGAAGTCTGTGCCCAGTCCATAATCCTGATGGCTGCCGTCGGGGCAAACAAGGCACCGATGTTGATAGCCATGTAGAAGAGCGAAAAGCCCGAATCACGCTTGTCGGCATACTCGGGAGCGTTATAAAGGTCGCCCACCATAACTTGCAGATTGCCCTTGAAGAGACCTGTTCCGAGACTGACAAGCAACAGGGCTGCGCCCATCGCTGCAATGGCGACCGTACCACTTCCCAATGGAACTGAGAGCAGAAGATAGCCGAAGAACATAATCAGGATGCCGATGACTACCATCTTGCTGTAGCCCCAACGGTCTGCAGCCATACCTCCTATGAGGGGCAGGAAATAAACTGCGGTTAGGAACCATGTGTAAATCTCGCTTGCCGTACCGGCGGCAAAGCCGAAATTCTCACCGAGAAAGAGAGCAAAGACAGCGAGCATGGTGTAGTAACCGAAACGCTCGCCGGTGTTGGACAGCGCAAGTGTCCACAACCCTTTAGGTTGACCTTCAAACATAGTAAAAATTGACTTTAGATTAATAATTGCGAGACAAAGTTAATTAAAATTAACGAAAATGAAAATGAAAATGAAAAGTTTTGGTATTTTTGTACGCGAATTCAGGAATAGGAGACGAAACGCAAACATTAACAGATTAATATATATATGAAGCTTCTTGGTTTGAAACCGCGCATTGTATCCTGCATGAAGAACTACAGCACGGATGCGTTCATGAAGGATTTGATGGCCGGTATCATCGTCGGTATCGTGGCCCTGCCCTTGGCTATTGCATTCGGCATAGCCAGTGGCGTGACACCCGAAAAAGGCATCATCACGGCCATTGTTGCCGGATTCATCATTTCAGCCTTGGGCGGCACAAAGGTACAGATCGGCGGCCCTACAGGTGCGTTTATCGTAATAATATACGGAATTGTCAACAATCCCGCATACGGTCTGCAGGGTCTGCTGGTAGCAACGATGATGGCAGGCATTATCCTGATCGGACTGGGCGTATTCAAACTGGGTGCAGTAATCAAATTCATACCCTACCCGATAATCATCGGTTTTACCGCCGGTATTGCCGTGACAATCTTCACTACGCAGATGGGTGACGTCATGGGCCTGACGCAAGAAGCTGTCACCGAGGCTGGCGAAATAGTGCGCGTGCCACTGAAGACTCCTGGCGATTTCATCGGCAAATGGATATGCTATATTGAAAACATCAGCAGCTTCAACCTATGGAACTTTGCCATAGCCATTGTGGGCATTATCGTCATCATCGCCTCACCACGCCTGCTGCGCTCGGTACCTGTCCTGAACAAAATCCCCGGCTCGTTGTGGTGCATACTGGTAGGAACCGGCGGAGTCCTGCTGCTCAAACAGTACGGAATCACCGGTATCGATACCATAGGCGACCGTTTCCAGATTCAGTCCCAGCTGCCACCCATGCAAGTACCCGGCATTAGCTTTGAAATGGTACAGACACTGATGCCGGTAGCCTTCACCATAGCCATTCTGGGTGCCATCGAGAGCCTGCTTTCGGCCACTGTTGCCGACGGTGTCATCAGCGACCGTCATGACAGCAACATGGAACTGATTGCACAGGGAGCAGCCAATCTGGTAGCCCCCTTGTTCGGAGGCATTCCTGCCACAGGTGCCATTGCACGCACCATGACCAATATCAACAACGGAGGCCGCACACCACTTGCCGGCATTATCCATGCAGTGGTATTGCTGCTTATCCTGCTTGTGCTGATGCCCTACGCCAGCTACATTCCAATGGCCACACTGGCAGGCGTATTGGTGATTGTATCGTACAACATGAGCGGCTGGCGCACGTTCAAGGGACTGCTCAAGAATCCCAAGAGCGACGTCACCGTCCTGCTGGTAACATTCTTCCTGACGGTAATATTCGATTTGACCATTGCCATCGAAATCGGCCTTGTTATCGCATGCGCACTGTTCATCAAGCGTGTAATGGAAACCACCGAGATAAGCGTTATCCGTAACGAAATAGACCCGTCGGACGAGGCAGACATGGACGTACACGAAGAGCACCTGCTTATTCCGGACGGTTGTGCCGTGTACGAAATCAACGGTCCATATTTCTTCGGTATAGCCAACAAGTTCGATGATTTGCAGTCGGCACTGAATACCGGCCACAAGCCGAAAGTGCAGATTATACGTATGCGCAAGGTTCCTTTCATTGATTCCACCGGCATACACAATCTGGCCAACCTGATTGACATGAACCACTCACAGGGCATACACATAATCCTGTCGGGTGTTACGCCTAAGGTCCACTCACAGCTGGAGAAGGCACATTTCTACGACAAGATGAATCAGGACCACATCTGTCCGCATATTGACGTAGCACTCGAGAAAGCCCGCGAATTCCTTGCCGAATAAATATGAATAGTCCTGCCCTGTCCAAGATTGAATGCAGTGCCTTGCGAGGCATTGCCATTCTGATGATCATGCTCTACAACTACGACCGTCACCTGATTCCCATTGACGGCAACGAGATGAAGTTCACGGCCGAACACACCGCCCTGTTCTGCCAGCATTGGTTCAACCCGCTGTATATCGTCAGTTTCATCGGCTGGACAGGTGTCTGCATATTCCTTTTCCTGAGCGGCTACGGACTGAGTCTGAAATACTGCAACAACCAGGTCCTGGGCGGAAAGGAACTCTGGTCGTTCTACAAGCACCATCTGATCAAGATTGCATGGCTGTCGCTGCCACTGATGGTTCTGTACAGCATTCTGAACAGCTGGGTTACCGGAAAACCAGGCATCACCCTGCCGGGTCCGTACTGGTTCTTCCCCCTGATTCTGGAATGCTACCTGGTCTTCCCCCTGCTCGTCAGGCTTAATACCAAGGCACTGATACTCGTCATTCTCTCAGGCATAGCCATCAACACCTTCTGCCTGTACTATCCACTGGGCGAAACAACATTATGGTACATCATGCGTCACCACATCTTCGCCTGGTTCGCCACATTCGCCACAGGTATCGTGATTGCACGCCATGGCAAGACCGGCACACGATGGTATCATATACTGCTGCCCGTCGCACTGTGTGCAAGCTATGTAGTCAAGCCACTGACGCCACTGACGGATGTGCTGACCGCATTGACATTCTGCGCATACAGCGGAATATTCCGTAACCGCATACTGATATGGGTCGGCAAGATATCCTCAAGCCTGTTCCTGCTGCACGCCTTTGTACGACTGTTCATGTACGAGCGGATCGACTGCGACAAGCTGATTATCCCCTCAACCATCCTGTTCCTTCTCGTTACATTTACGTTAAGCTGGCTGCACCACAGATATATGCCCGAGAACAAGCCCGTACGCAGAATCACCCTCAGTCGCGGCCAGGTCCTGTACGTGCTGATGATGCTCGTTTTCTGTATACCGGCATTCACCCGTGTCCTGCTGCATCAGACCGGCATCATGTATCTCGTCTGGACTATTGTGCTATGCATTCCGCTGGTCTACGCCCTGCGGCATATACGCAGCAAAATCATCTTCTGCATACTGTTCTTCTGCCTGATGATGCTCTCAGGCACCGAGATGTTCTTCGTCGTCGGACAGAAAAGCATGATACAGACTGCACACATACCTGCCATAATAACATCCCCCCACGCCGAGTCATCGCACTTCCTGGACAACAACATGATGTACATGGCATGCACACTGCCACAGCTGATATGCGGAATCGCTGCAATGGTAATCAGATGCATCTTGCCTTCACGCAAATGCGGTTCGTGGAAACGCTGTGCTGCTGCATGGCTCGCAGTCCTGTGCTCCGCTGCACTGGGTGCCTGGCTGCAGGCAACACCATACAACATCATCAAGTGCTGTGCCCTGGCAGCCCGTCAGGGATACTACAAATACCGCATGATACCCATGGCCGAGGGGATGACGTTCAATGCCACCAGACCTGACACCGACGGACGCGAATATTATGTAATGTGCGTCGGCGAAAGCCTGCGTGCCTCCAATATGGGGATAAACGGCTACAGACGCCCCACCACACCACTGTTGCAGGCAATGGACAACCTGGTGTCATTCCCCGACTTCTACTCCACCGCCACGCTCACCATGTATTCAGTACCCATGATGATTACCAGGGCAACCGTGGACGACTACAACCTGAACTACAAGGAATACGGCATACTGCAGCCCTACAGGGAGTGCGGATTCAAGACCATTGTCATCAGCCCGGGCAAACTGCTCACATACGAGAAATACCTGACCCGCGGCGCCGATACCGTCTACAATGTCCGCAAGGATTCAGTCATACCCGACCTGGTAGATTCGCTCACACAGGTATATCCCAAGATATTCTTCCTGATTCAGCTCTACCAGTCGCACTGCTACTTCGCCAACTTCACCCCGCAGTACGACGTCTACCATCCCAATCTGGTCAGCGACAAGGAGTGTGCCGGCAAGGACCTGCTCGTCAATGCATACGACAATACCGTACTGTACACCGACTATATCATGAGCAGCATAATACACACCATTGACAAGCCCGATACACGTTCGACATTCCTCTTCGCATCAGACCACGGCGAGGTTCTGGATATGGACAAGCCGCGACGCGGAGGCGTTCTGAACCCCGGCAAGGAGGAATATAACGTCGGCATGCTGTTCTGGTCCAGCGACAAGTGGAACCAGGCACACAAGGATGCCGCACGCCGGATCCGCAGCATCCGCCAGAAGCCCGTCAATGCCGACTGCCTGTTCTATACAGCATGCGACATGGCAGACATCACCATCGACAGTGTGTACCGTAAACCCGAATACAGCCTGCTCTCGCCCCAGTTCAAGACCCACGAGCGCAAAATCATGCTCCCCGACGGCTTCAGCGTGCTAAGACCTGATAAGAAGTGGTAAGTGAAAAATAGCAATCCCCGACTGGCATCTGCCGGCCGGGGATTGTTCAATTTAACGTTTTAACTTTTTAATCTTTTAACCTTTTCAGTCCATGTCGCTGCCGGGGTTGCCGCCAGCTGACATATACAAATTCTTGTCATGACATCTTGCTGTTCTTCATAATATCCATCATGTTTTCCCTCCAAAATATAGGAAAGATTGGTCTTACCGAATTTTCTTACCGAAATTACTCGTATGTTGTATTATATGCTGTACTTTTGCATGGCAGGAAACTCATGTCAATGCACTCAAATTTTCTGAAATAAAAAAGTATTATGCGAATTGCCTATCTATCGGACTACAACCCAAATGATATCAGTATCTGGTCGGGAACTCCATACAATGTATTTCATGCATTACAGAATGAGCATAAAGTCACTTGGATGGGGCAAGGTATTATCAAAGGTGCAAAATGGCACCATAGAATGCTTGGGAGAAGAAACACATTTCACCCTGAGAATTATGCCAAGGAAATAGGCAGGCTTCTATCAGAACAGATTTCTGCAGGCAACTTTGATGCAGTCATAACATGTACATACTATTTCTGCCCATATTTGAAGGTAGATATTCCTGTAATATTTTATAGTGACGTTACCTTTGACTTATTCAAAGGATTTTTCCGCAACAAGGATATATTATACCATAGACTTGCGTTCCTAACAGAAAAGCAATGTTTGGAAAATGCAGATGCCATAGTATATTCATCAGAATGGGCAAGACAAAACGCCATTTCAAAATATGGTGTTTCTGCCGACAAAGTCAAGGTGATAGAGTTTGGCGCAAATATTCCATGTGACGCAATCACGCAGGTATCATCAGTTAAAGACGATGGCGTCTGCAATCTTCTGTTTGTCGGGCGTAATTGGCGCAACAAGGGAGGAGAAATATGCCTTGACGCATATAGAATTCTTGGGGGAAAAGGATTAAACTGCAAATTAACAATCATAGGCAGCAGCCCCACCTCTGAAGTCAACGATGAAAACATAACAATAATTCCCTGGATTGACAAAAGCAAGCCAGAAGAGCTGGAGTCATATATTTCAATATTGAACAGGTCTCATTTCATGGTTTTGCCAACACGTTACGAGGCATATGGTATTGTATTATGTGAAGCGTCTGCCTTTGGCGTACCCAGTATTGTCTCTAATGTCGGAGGTGTAAGCCAGCCAATAAAAGACGGTATTAACGGTATTCTTATGCCTTCCGAATCCTCTGCTGAACAGTATGCAGAGAAAATATATGAGATATTTACAGACAAATCGTTATACTCTTCTTTGTCGCTGAAGGCAAAAGAAGAGTATGAATGTCGTTTGAATTGGCAATCATGGGCGAGAAGAATATCCTTGCTTATGACAGAACTGCTTGAAAAGAAGAGACCGGAAAGATATTATATCCCTGTATATGCCATAAACCTTCCACAGCGTACGGAACGTAAGGAACATCTTGTAAGACAATTTGCAGACAGGGACGAGTTCAGCGTTACATACGTTGAGGCTGTAATGCACAACACTGGGGCAATCGGACTTTGGGAAAGTATAAAAAAGTCTGTGCGTTTGGCACAATCCAGAAACGAGGATATAATCGTACTCTGCGAGGATGACCATATCTTTACCTATGAATATAATAGAAATTATTTATTTGACAACCTTATTGACGCCTTTACCTCCGGAGCAGATCTTTTGTCAGGTGGGATAGGAGGATTCGGCAATGCTACTCAAATAGCACCTCATCGATTCCAGGTGGATTGGTTCTATAGTACGCAGTTTGTCGTCATATCATCAAAACTGTATAAAGATATCCTTCAGTATGAATTCAAGCAAAATGACACAGCAGACGGCGTTCTATCCTTGCTTGCAGGAAACAAACAGGTGATATTTCCTTTTATTTCTGTACAGAAGGACTTTGGATATTCGGACGTAACACAATCCAACACAAGACACAAGGGAATTATTGACAGGCTTTTTAAGCATACATCTTCCCGCCTTTTGGCAATATACGATGCTAATCAGCAAAAGAAATAGTACTAACCCTAAAATTAACTACAATGAAAGGAACAAAAATTTCAAGTTCAAACCTGAATCAGGTAAGAGCCAGCATGCAATCAAATTCCTATGAGCCGACTTCCGGTGATGCCCCAGCTAAGGGTTCAAAAGACAATCCATATACATGGGATGAGTATTGTACTATGATGGATTCCACAGAACCGCTATCGTCTTCGTTCTATTTTCGTAACGAAGATGATGAAATGCGTTTTTCTATGGCGGGAGTGGTAATTAAATACGATGGAAGTTCTGATTATAGCGGAGAATCAGATTATGATGGAAGTTCTGATTATCAAGGAATGTCTGGCGTATATAATTTATCCAATCCAGATAGTGGAACGAGTTTATTAGAAGTTCTTTATGACAATTATTCTGGAGCCATTGGTTCTTTTCTGGAAACAATAGGAGATAACATGGGAGATGCTGGCACGTTTCCAATAGCAGTATCTAATTATTATTCAGGCAGTCCGGTAGATCTTACGCTTAACATAAACAGTTTAGGTCTTAATTGTCTTACAAAAGATATTTTTCGTAAACATCACAATCATCGTGATCCGCAAATTGGAGATAAGATCCGTATTAATTTGTCTGATACAGACGTAATTTCTGATGTAATAAAACAAACAGAATCCATTTCCGACATTACTTGCTATATTAGCACAGCCTTGTCTATCGGCACCATAACATTTACATGTGTAAATACAGATGAATACGAAATACTTGATTATGACACCTATAATTTTGATTGGAAGAAAGTAGAAGGAGATGACAATCAAAAATGGAAAATACTTAAACGTAATTTTGTAACGATATTAGGAAAGATAATTAATGAAGGTATATGTATATCTATGGATGACTTTTTCTTTGGTCCGTTAGGTATTCTCTTAGGTATAAAGAACCGTAATATTACGGGTACGACAGAGTTTAGGATTTATTTTACGGGAAAGCTTAAAATTAAAAGATAGGCATACACAATATGTGTGTCCTGATGAAACAATAAACAAATATTTGTTAGGACATGGAAGAATTTTTAAATGTATTTGGGAATATAGCTGGACATATAACGCTATTTCTTATTGAAGCATTTGTTGCAATAATAGTGATTCCGGCAGTTTACTGTTTGTCTTTTCTTTTTGGTATTGGAGAATGGGATTCCTATTTTTATACTAAACATGATTCCGATATTTGTCCTAATGGAGCGGAGTTGATATTTGAAACACCTGACAGTTGTCTTACCTGTAAGGATTTGTACATGGATCCAAGCAGGATGTATAGTATCACACCATACAGCATTGAGCACGGAAAAGACAGCGTGACAATATGTGAATCTGAAGACTCTACATTTAAGATTGATGAATGGCGGCCATTGTTCGTGCATCGTACCAACGGCCGGATTGATACTCTGTGTTCCCTTGGGTACTCTCATCTATGTGTAGGTTACGTTCAAAGAGAGTATAAGAATGACAACTGGCTTATAGTGGAGGCTAAGCAGCCGGACGAGATCCTAGGAAACACGCATTTGGTAGACAAGAGGGCAATACACAACAAGGGGCACTCTATGCAGGATTATGATTTTGAGGGTCAGCATATAGTCTTTAACAGCAAACTGTCTGATTACTGGATAGCAAGCCTTAAAAGTCCTGATTTGTACGGGCCTATGAATATAAAGGAGTTGAAAATGATTGGTACATCGTTGGGAATAGAGTTTCCGATAACATTGGAGGGCAATTTGGATTGGTATGCCTGCCCCAGAGATATCAAAGGCACAGATGTCAAAGAACAATATGATATTCCCAATGAGCCAAAGACTTGTTTCGACTGGTTTCTCTGGTATTTTGTCAAAAGGCCGGACAGAGTGATAAAGTAAGATTGTTGTGTGATATAGAAACAAGCGCCTGATGTTTTAGGTTACCATCAGGCGCCTGTCATTTAACGGCGTCAAGAGCCGATTACTTTAATCAGTCCATGTCGCTGCCGGGGTTGCCTCCGCCCCCGCCGCCGTTGTCGTCACCGCCGTCTCCTGAGCCTCCTGTCGAAGGATCACCGCCGGGGTTCTCTGGCGTCTCGCCGCCAGTGTCCGTGATGTCCTCTTCCTCAACGGCTGCGCCCGATGCATCAACACGCTGCCACGACACCTCAGAGGCAAACTGGGAACTGAATTTCTTGCTGACTGTAGCACCAAGACGGCTCTTTGCGCCTGCCAGTGTAAAGTCTTCGATTTTCGCTACCTCCACAATGTTGCCCTGA
>JAFZVW010000040.1 GCA_017617635.1 Bacteroidaceae bacterium
CCCTATTGGCTATCGTAGCCCCGAGATTGGCAATCTGCAACGGAGTCAACAGAACCTCGCCCTGCCCGATGGCTATACTGATAACGGACAGCCCTGTCCAATCCCTGCCGTATGCCTTGTCATAGTAATCGGCATTGGGTATCATACCGCGCTTCTCGCCTGGAAGGTCTATTCCCAGCGGGTAACCGAATCCCATGCTAACCATGTAATCCTTCCACGTAGTCATTGCATCCTGTATGGTCTTGTACTTTTTGCGATTTCCGAGCATGTGGTACAGACCCCAGCAGAAATACCCGTTGCACGAGGTGGCAATAGAGGGTATTAGGGGAAGTGGAGCAGGATGCCCGTGACAACCGACTTTCATGCCACCGCACCTGAAACCGTGACTGCACGGATACGATGTTCCGGGGGTGATAATGCCCTCCTGCAGGAATGTGAGACCCTGGCTGGTCTTGAAGGTAGATCCCGGAGGGTACAGTCCCATAATGGCGCGGTTAAGCAAAGGCCGCGACGGATCGCGATACAGCATGGCACTGTTGGCTCCACGCTGGCGTCCGACCATTTTGCGCGGATCGTATGTGGGAGAACTGACCATGCACAGCACTTCGCCGGTAGCAGGCTCTATGGCAACAATAGCGCCCTTTTTTTCTGTCATCAGACGCTCGCCAAGGGCCTGAAGGTCCAAATCAAGTGAGAGTGTCAGGTTACGGCCAGGCTCAGGTGCGCGGTCCATCTTACCGTTCTGATACTTGCCTTTGATGCGTCCGCGTGCATCACGCAGAAGTATTTCAACACCTTTCTCGCCGCGCAGCTGTTTTTCGTAGAAACGCTCAACGCCTAACTTGCCTATATAGTCTCCGCTCCGGTAATAGTCGTCGGCTTCGATATCCGACGGGCCGACCTCGCCCACATCACCGAGAATATGTGCGGCATAGGGCATAGTGTACTGACGTATGCTACGCTTCTGGATGGAAAAACCGGGAAATCGGAACAGTTTCTCCTGAAAAGCGCTGAACTCCTCGGTATTGAGCTGGCTCATGAACAACTGCTCGGTGTAGCTGCTATAGCCGGGATTACGGTTACGGTCCTTGATTTCCTGCATGCGTTTTTCGTACCACTCGACACTAATACCCAGCGCATTGCACAGACCGACCGTATCCACGCCTTCCTGTTCCTTCATTATCACCATGATATCATAGGCAGGCTGATTGTATACCATCAGCTTACCATTACGGTCGGTTATACCGCCTCTGGCCGGATACTGTATGCGACGAAGAAACGCATTGCTGTCGGCATTGCGTTTGAAATCATCACTCAACAACTGCAGTGAAAACAGACGCAGGACGTAAACAAAGACAACAGCAAAAGCTATTGCTCCCAGCACATACCTGCGCTTGCCCAATTCGTAATTCCTCTCTGCCAGCATCAGTAACGAAAACCTAAGGTATCAGACATTGACTTTCTTCCTGAACCTGAACAACTCGAAAGACATTGCCAGTATATAGCCCAGAACACAACTGCTGCCTATGGAAATGAGCATGTCGACAGGGTTGTTGAACGAAAATACCTCAAGGACAAAATATGACACATTATAAACCACCAGCATAATTGCCAGATAGGCGCTGTAGGAAGACATTCCCATTGTATGCCACGAAGGCAGCATATTCTCGTCCGAATCCTTGGGAACCATCATCTCCAGCAAAGGATGCTGGATAAACGATGCCAAAGTCATGGATGCTGCGGCCACTCCGGGGGAATTGGTGAACATATCCATTACAATGCCTGCCAGGAACGACATGATGAGGTTTGTCATACGGTTCTCGCCAAGCGGCGAATATACGACTATCATCACTCCCAGCAGGGGTGTTGCATATCCCCACAGATGGATATAGTCAAAGACTGACACCTGCAGTGCCAGTATCACTATTATCTGTCGTATACGTCCTATGTACGAACCAATCATTTCCTTCCCAGAATTACAGACACATTGCGCACGTTGGCCAAATCGGCAGAAAGAGCTATCACAGGTTCATAGCTGAGGCCGTCACTGCTGTTGCGCACTTGCTTTATGCGACCCACAAAGATACCCTCGGGAAATGAGCTGGAATAACCGCTCGTCTCTACGGCATCGCCCTTCTTCAGATGAGCATGACGCGGAATGTCATTCAGAAGGGCTTCAACCGGGCTGCCGCCGTCCCAGTGCAAATAACCGAAATAGCCGCTGTTACGCAAACGGCAGCTGATGCGGCATTTGCTGTTAAGGACAGGTATGACTATTGAAGCGTGGCTGGAGACCTGACTGACTATGCCTACGACACCGGTACCGGTAACGACGCCCATTTCCGGCCGGACACCGTCCTTGGCACCGCGGTCTATGGTAATGAAATTATCCTTTTTGGCGACACTGTTGTTTATGACACGGGCATCGAGCATACGCATAGTATCCAGGCGCACGGCAGGTAAAGCGGCACGACCGGCCTCCCTCAGTTGCTCACGCAACTCTGTAAGCTGGAGCTGGAGCTGAACGTTGCGTTCGGTCAGGCTCCTGTTCTCTGCGCCCAGATGCATGTATGCAACAACATGGGATTCCCAGCCCTGTATCGTGCTTACGACAGTATTCGCACTTGTGAACCACAGGCTCCCCTGATAGCTGTTAAACTGGAATAACAACACAAGGCTGATGCTCTCCAGGAGGACGAACATCAGCGAATGCAGGTTTTTATCTATCCAGTCAAATACTATCCTCATTCAGGATATTACATCAGGAAGGGGAAGTCATGAACATGCTTTAGAGCCACACCAGTTCCCTTGGCTACACAGCGTAGCGGATCATCGGCAACATGGAACTCTATACCGATCTTCTCTGACAAACGCTTACCCAGGCCCTTCAGCAAGGCACCGCCTCCAGCCAGATATATTCCGTTCTTTACTATATCGGCATACAACTCAGGCGGAGTCTCTTCCAATGCCTGCAATACAGCAGTCTCTATCTTGGCAACCGTTTTCTCAAGACAACGCGCGATTTCCTGGTAACATATCTTTACCTCCATAGGCAAGGCAGTAATACGGTTAGGCCCATGCACAATATAGTCCTCCGGAGCTTCGTCGCCCAATTCTGTAAGCGCTGCACCTACATTTTCCTTAATACGCTCGGCCATACGCTCGGAAACCTTGACATTATGCTGACGGGCCATGTATTCCTGGATATCCGACGTCAGCTCGTCGCCTGCAACACGCATGGATTTGTCTGCCACAATACCTCCCAGGCTGATTACTGCTATCTCGGTACTGCCGCCGCCTATATCTACAATCATGTTGCCCTCTGGAGCCAGGACATCCAGGCCAATTCCGATGGCAGCAGCCATTGGCTCGTAAATCAGGTACACCTCACGGCCGCCGGCATGCTCGGCGCTGTCGCGAACTGCACGCTTTTCGACCTCTGTACTGCCGCTTGGAACACCGATTACCATCTTCATTGACGGAGTAAACAGACGCGAACCGGTATGAACCTTTTTGATCAAACCGCGCATCATTTGTTCACAGGCATTGAAATCAGCTATCACACCGTCACGCAATGGACGTATTGCACGGATGGTGGGGTTTGTCTTCTCGTACATCTGCTTAGCCTTGCCGCCAACCGCAAGCATCTTGTCTGTGCGACGGTCCAAGGCAACTACACTGGGCTCGTCAACGACAATCTTACCATCACTGATAATGATGGTGTTTGCCGTACCCAAGTCCATGGCAATTTCTTTGGTAAAACTAAATAATCCCATTTTATATTATTCTTCTATGTTACTTCACGAAATAACTGTGGATAGCGGTATCATAGTGGCTTGAAACGCCAAAGGCACGTGCCGCAAACCACTTGCGGTCTTCCACGTCGCTGATACCCCCTTTCTTTTGGAGGAGTTCCAGCAGAGGCTGGTATTCGGCCTTCGAAGGCACGATAACCACATCACGGAAATTCTTGGCACCTGCACGTATCAGGCTGATTCCGCCGATATCAATCTTCTCGATAATGTCTGCCTCGCTTGCACCGCTTGCCACTGTCTGTTCAAAAGGATAGAGATCCACAATCACAAGGTCTATTTCAGGGATTTGGTACTGAACCATCTGCTCACGGTCACCTTCCAGCTCACGACGACCCAGGATTCCGCCAAACACCTTTGGATGCAAGGTCTTTACACGGCCGCCTAATATACTGGGATATCCCGTAACATCCTCGACCTTGGTACATGGTATGCCCAGGCTCTCGATAAAAGTCTGAGTCCCGCCAGTGCTAAGCAATTCGACGCCCTGGGCATGCAACTCCCTTAAAATTGCATCCAGCCCATCCTTGTGAAACACACTTACCAGCGCCCTCTTAATCCTTCTCTCTTCCATTTTGTAACATTTATTATGATTTTGCGCGTGCAAAGTTATAACTTTTTCTCAAAACATCAGTTACCTAAAGGTAAATAATTTAGCAACCATTTGGAAGCTAATTCTAAATTTTATACATTTGTGCTATCCGATTCTTAAATTAAGTATTAAATTATATCTACTAAAATTCACTGTCATGAAAAAAATCGTATCATTGGCTATCGTACTGTTAGCCCTCAACACAGGTGTTTTTGCCCAGAATTGCAACGCTGACAAAGCGCAAAAGAAGGAAATTCGCGAGGCTATCAAGGAAAAAGCTTCCAAGGAAGCAAAGAAGTCTGCAAAACAAATGGAAAAAGAAGGATGGAAACCATTTCCCGGCACAGAAACCTTAGAAAAGCAGATGCACAATTCAATGCTGGCAAAATACGAGAGATACAACGGTATGCCTGCCTACATCATTGGGCAAGGTACTGCCACTGCAGCCAACTTGGATGCCGCAAGAAATGTAGCGCGTAAACGCGCAATAGCAAACATTGCCGAGAATTTGGGAACGGCTATTGCCAGCATAACAGAGGCCAGCGACAGCAATATAGAACTGACAGACGGCGAGGTTGAAACAATAAACAAAACCATGACCAGCAGTCAGCAGTTCTTCCAGCGCGAAATCGGCCAGACCAATGACATCGTCCAGATTTACCGTAACAAGGATGGCAATAAGGTTGAAGTCATGATTACCAAAAGCTATGACGGCAAACGTGCACAGCAAGCCGTTCTGAAGGCTTTCGAAAAGGAATCCGCAGAACTTCGTGCCAAACTGGAGAAGAAAATGAAAGGAGAATAATCCGAAGACAGCATGAAATTCACTTCCTTCCTCCATCATCTGGAAGTTGTCGCGCTGGCCATCGGAATAATGTCATTCATTGCCACTATCGCATTTGTGGCAGCACCGCTGGCTCCGCTGAAACGCACACTGTCTGATTTCTCGTTCACAGACATCTACTACGAGATATCAAGCGAGACATCGGCCGACAGCTGCACTTCAATTGTGATCGTTGACCTGACAAAACTGACAGACAGGCGTGACATAGCCAGTACCATCAAGGCCATACAGGAATGCAACCCCAAAGTAGTGGGGTTGGATTTCTGTCTTGACAACGAAGGCGAAAACACCGAAGGCAACATGATGATGGAGGAGGTTGCCATGGACTACCCCAATATGGTGTGGTCCATGAAATGTCTCAATTACACCAACGACAGCATCGGATGGAAGACTGCTATACATTCATACTTTACCGATGGCATCGAGGTTACAGAGGGAAGTACCAACATCCCGCGAGGCAGCCTCTATGACAGCATGAAGCGAAAAGTTCCGTTGACAGAAACACTGAACGGACAAATAGTACCAAGTTTCAGTACACAGGTCGCCAATATGTTCATTGGAAGGGATATACGAAACGGGCGCACGGGTGATGTGGACATCAATTTCTCTCCCACCTTCTTCCGTAAGATAGCCCCCAATGATATATTGAAAAACCGCGATTACATCGAAGGGAACATTGTCCTCTTCGGCTCCTTGTACGAAGAGAGTGACCGTCATTGGACTCCACTTGGCAAAATAGCCGGAGTTGAGGTTTTGGCTTATGCCGTACAGACTTTATTGAAAAACAACGAGGTTACCGAGGTGTCCAGTGTTTTACTGATGTTTGCATCACTTATTCTCATTTTCATCGTACAGATATTACAGACCTGGTACTTGGATATGACCAGTAAGAGCAACAACCTTTTTACCAGGTTTATCCTCGGCAGCAGCTACATCACTAATATCCTTACCTTCTTGTTTACCAGTGTATTCCTGGGGCTCGGATACCTGTTATTCATGATATACGGCATCAGTCTGAATATTGCATGGGCTATATCGGCAATTGCATTCCTCAGTACATCACGCGCGATGACCACAGCCATAAACCAGTATGCACAAGCTATGTTAGAACGATACCCGAAACTTAGGACATTGAAGAGATTTACAACATGAAAACAAATACAATACGCCACTTCGTAACCGTTATCATCCTTACTGTTATCACATGTACAGCACACGTGCATGCCCAGGACTACCTGGCTTTTAACGTAGTAGGTAATGTACAATACGAGAAAGCGGGCCAACTGGTTGACCTCAATATGAAGGACCGCTTCCCCGCAAACGCAGTAGTGCATATCCCCCATGGTGCAAAACTTGAAGTCCTGAATGAAAAAAACAGGCAACGCTACATATTGTCCAAACCCGGGAAAGGAACCGTTGCAGTACTTGCCAAGAATACAGGAAACCTGGCAATGGAACTGACAGTGCGCTATATCGCATATGTCAAGAAGCAAATGACAAACAAGGGGCTGACATCCAAGCAGCGTCTCACAGATTTTGCTACAGTAACCAGGCAGAAAGCCGAAGTTCCTGAAGAAGCAAAAAAGCCGAAGAGCTTTGCCGACAAAATGAGAGAGAAGTTTGATGCATTCCGCAATTCCAGTGCCGAGAAATTCAATAGCTTCCGTGATGAATGCAACAAAAAATACACCGACTTTGTACGCAAGGCATGGGAGCAGGTCAACAGCGTAGCGCCTTTGAAATGCCCGCAAATCCCTGAAGTTGAACCGCAAGTCTATGACCCGGCACAAGATACGCCAAAGAACGAACCGAAGGTTGAAACGAATGACGAACCTCAGCCTGAAGAACAGGTTTCAACAGCCCCCCTCAGACAAAATCTGGAATTACTGCATCCTAAAATTATCATAGAACCTGTCAAGCCCGAGGACCTGGAACAGCCACAGCCACTGGAAATCATCCCCGAGCAGAAGATTGATGCCGACCAGATTGATTTCTCACACATTCCTTTTGAATTCTACGGCACGGAACTCAGCGTACGCCTTAGCGAACTGCAACGTCTGCACCTGCCCACCATACAACCCAATGATGTCGCCAATCAGTTAGAGAAACTCAATACACCTGAATACAACAATTTGCTCATTGACTGTCTCAATATACGCAAGGAACACCAGTTCTGCGACTGGGCATACCTGCTGATGCTCAAGAGCCTGAGTGACGAATATTGCGGCAGCGGCACCAACGAGGCTGCGCTAATGTGTGGCTGGCTATACACACAGAGCGGATATCGGGTACGTTATGCCGCTTCTTCAGACCACGAACACCTGTACCTGCTCATAGCCAGCAAACACAGTGTCTATGACAAGAGCGGCTATGTCATAGACGGAATAAACTATTACCCTCTGGAAGATATATCCGGTTGCATAAACGTATGTAAGGCCCCTATGGAACAAGAGAAGACCATGAGCCTGTACGTACCGCAGAATCAGAAATTTGACATGAAATCCAAAGGAGTGCGTACTATAAAGTCAACCCGCTACCCTGACTTCAACTTCACCGTTGAGATAAACCAGAACCTGATTGACTTCTACAACAACTATCCGTCATCATGTATCAACGATGATTTCACCACACGCTGGCAGATGTATGCCAACACGCCATTGGATCAGACTGTCAGGGATATGATTTATCCGGGTCTCAAGGAGAAGCTTTCAGGGATGAAGGACATTGATGCCGTCAACCACTTGCTCAACTTGGTGCAGACAGGTCTCGACTACAAATATGACGAAGAGGTCTGGGGCGAGGATCGCGCTTTCTTTGCCGAGGAAACCCTCAATTATCCTTTCTGCGACTGCGAGGACCGTGCCGTTCTTTTTACACGTCTGGTGCGTGACCTGCTAGGGTTTAAATGTGTGTTGATTTACTATCCGGGACATCTGGGAGCAGCTGTCAGCATTCCTTCCGGAGCACGCGGCACATACTATAACTACAATGGGGCAGACTACACCGTCTGCGATCCGACATATATCGGAGCCGATGCCGGTATGCAAATGAGTTCGTACACCACCGACGACGCTACCCTGATAGCAATTGATTAAAAACGGGAAAGTCAGGCCTTTGTCAGTCCCAGGCAGCAGGGACATGACTGCCTGATTCGTACCACTTGGCAAAATGTACTTCAAACTGCAGTGTGGAGTATGCAGGGATTGTACCTTGGGCTGTAGTATTGTAACCAAGCTTGTAGGGGATGTATATCATCCAGTGGTCACCTTCCTTCATATATTGCAAAGCAGTCTTGAAACCATCCACCAAACCGTCAACACTCATCAAGACGGGCGTTGCGGTACTTGGGTTATACTCTCCGTAATACGATGTAGAGAAAACTTCCTGAACTATAGCCATCTCGCTGCCATGACCGGTATAGTTGAGTGTAGGCATCAGGAATCCGCGAAAAGAAACACGCACCGAATCACTGTGTGTGGGCGAACCCTTCTCAATGGATGCCTGAAGCTCATCTCCTGTCAGGTCATTACCCAAATCCTGGACACATATGGAATCCAGTATAGTCCCTGCATCGTCCTGAACCTTGTACAATGTACGGAACATACGCCACTGGCAATGTTCCTCCCACTGTTCTCCCCATTGTGCCTTTGCCTCGTTAATGGCAGTGCGTGAGTCACTCACGATACTTTCCCACCATTCGGCATTGCGTGCCTGCCAATTCTCGTATGGGTCATAAGTATTGTCTGTCTCCTCGCAGGACACGAATGTCACACAGGCGGCAAAAGCTAATATGAGTGTCTTACAGAATTTCATTTAAAGAAGGTTCTTGAGTAGTGATGTGATGCTAACCTTATCCTCTATGATACCACGCAGGTCGCTAATGGCAACACGGTGCTGTTCCATAGTATCGCGGTCACGCAGGGTAACAGTATTGTCCTCCAAAGTCTGCTGGTCAACGGTTACACAGTAGGGACAGCCAATGGCATCCATACGGCGGTAGCGCTTGCCTATCTGATCCTTCTCCTCGTACTTGCAGTTGAAGTGGAAACGCAGGTCATTGATAATCTCCTGTGCCTTCTCGGGCATGCCGTCCTTCTTGGTCAGGGGGAATACAGCCAGCTTGACAGGAGCCAATGCTGCGGGCAGGTGCAGAACGGTACGTGTCTGTCCGTCAGGCAACTGCTGCTCCTCGTAGCTGTGACACATGATAGAGAGGAACATACGGTCAACGCCGATAGAGGTCTCTATTACATACGGAGTATAGCTCTCGTTTGTTTCGGGATCGAAGTACTCAATCTTCTTGCCGCTGAACTTGGCGTGCTGAGAAAGGTCGAAGTTGGTACGGGAGTGGATACCCTCAACCTCCTTGAATCCGAAAGGCATGTGGAACTCAATATCAGTTGCAGCGTTTGCATAGTGAGCCAGCTTGTCGTGATCGTGGAAACGATAGTTCTCAGCACCGAAGCCGAGGTTCTGGTGCCACTTCATACGTGTTTCCTTCCACTTGGCAAACCAGTCGAGTTCTGTGCCGGGCTTGATAAAGAACTGCATCTCCATCTGCTCGAACTCACGCATACGGAAGATGAACTGACGGGCAACGATCTCGTTACGGAAGGCCTTACCGATCTGAGCGATACCGAAGGGAAGTTTCATACGACCTGTCTTCTGTACGTTCAGGTAGTTGACAAAGATACCCTGGGCTGTTTCGGGGCGCAGGTAGATGGTGCTGGCTCCGTCAGCTGTACTACCCATCTCGGTCTTGAACATCAGGTTGAACTGCCGGACGTCTGTCCAGTTACGTGTTCCGCTGATGGGACATACGATACCCTCGTCCAGGATAATCTGCTTCATGCCCTCCAGGTCGATGCCGCCTTCAGCATTCATCACCTCCTGGAAACGCCTGTGCAGCACATCGTATTTCTCCTGATTTTCCAGAACACGGGGATTGGTAGCACGGAACTGCGCTTCGTCAAAGGCATCGCCGAACTTCTTCTTTGCCTTCTCTATCTCCTTCTGGATCTTATCCTCATACTTAGCCATCTGCTC
>JAFZVW010000041.1 GCA_017617635.1 Bacteroidaceae bacterium
CAAGAGTCCGGCATACGAGGAGCAGCAGACCGTAAAAATACGCGGTGAGGTTGCTTTTCAGGGTGACTACTCACTCACGAACAAGAATTATCGTCTTTCGGATTTAATCAAGGCGTGTGGCGGACTGACATCCATGGCTTATGTTGATGGTGCACACCTTACGCGCCTTATGACGAAAGACGAGATAGAAAACCGTGACGAGATTAACCGCAAGGAACTTATAAAACTGTACGAGGACGGACTTAAGGAAGGCAAGGATATGAATATGCAGATTGCAGATTCGCTGTACAATCTGAAGAAAAACACCAAATATTCATATCCTGTGGCTATTAACCTAAAGAAGGCAATCGAACAACCCGGCTCTAATTTTGACCTTATATTGCGCAAGGGTGATATCCTTGAAGTTCCAGAGCAAATCAATGTCGTGAAAGTAAGCGGTGAAGTAATGTATCCCGTGAGCATGTCATACGACAAAGACAAAAACCTGCACTATTATGTTTCTCATGCAGGCGGTCTGACCGGCAACGCAAGCCGCAGCCGCATCTACGGTATTCAGGCAAATGGTTCGATTGTAAAACTATCAAGCAATTCGGTTCGGGACATCCAGCCAGGTACCGAGATAGTGGTTCCGCAGAAGAAGGCAAAGAGAAAGATGAGCACGGGTGAAATCGTTGGCATAACGAGTGGTATTGCCTCACTGGGTGCAATAATAGTCGCATTGCTGAATGTATTGAAAAAATAGTATTGCATCAAGAAATACAGGAATATGGAAGACAAGAATCTAACCATTGATTTCGGAAAGGTCTTAAAAGATCTTTGGAGCAGAAAAGTCCTAATGCTCAAGGTTTGGACCATTACGTTCATCCTAGCATGTATATATATATTCCCACAACCAAGATACTATGACGCAAGCGAGGTTTTGGCTCCTGAAATAGTTGACGTTTCTGCCGGCAGCGGCTTAAGCTCACTGACCAGCAGTTTGGGTGTAAACATAGGGATTGGGCTGAGTCAGGATGCCATTTATCCGGTACTTTATCCCGACCTGATACAGTCAAAGCAGTTTCTGGTATCACTCTTTGACATCAGGGTCAAGACTTTGGACGGTACGGTAGAATGTGATTTACACACATATATGCTACAACACCAGAAAGACGCATTCTACAACTACCCGAAGACCTGGCTTAGAAAGAAAATCAAGGAATGGAAGAACAGGAACAAGCCTGCAGTGAAAATTGACGGTAATATCAATCCGTTTATCCTGAGCGAGCAGGACATGATGCTTACGGAAGCACTTGAGGGCATGATCAGGTGTCAGGTAAACAAAAAAACAGACGTTGTAACCATTGCCGTCCGAAGCCAGGATCCTCTGGTATCTGCAACCCTTGCCGACAGCGTATGTGAGCGACTGCAGAATGTTATCACAAACTACAGGACAAGCAAAGCGCGTACGGACGTGGAATACTACACAAAAATCACAGAGGAGGCAAAAGCCGACTATGACCGTTCGGTAGTAAGATACAGTAATTACTGTGATACACACGAGGGTATCGTTTTGCAGGCATACGCGTCCGAGCGTGACAAGTTGGAAAACGAGATGTCAATGCACTATGCCACATACCAGGCCATGCAGACACAACTGCAGGCCGCCAAGGCAAAACTGCAGGAGCGCACACCGGCATTTACCATTCTGCAATGTAGCACTGTGCCCGTGAAGCCCGCAGGTCCTAAGCGTCTGATTTTCGTGATTGCAATGCTGTTCCTGTCCACTGTATGTACGACACTATACGTTGGCAGGGATGAATTCAAGAAAGCATTTACTGCACGCTAAGCCACTTTCCATGATACAGGAATGAGCGTCAAGAGGAATTTTGCATATAACTTTGTCCTGACCGCAAGCGGATATATCTTTCCGCTGCTCACCTACCCTTACATTTCACGTGCATTAGGGGTAAGCGGTATTGGAATATGCGACTTTGTGGACAGTATAATCAACTACTTTATACTGATATCCATGATGGGTATCACAGCATGCGGAATCAGGGAAATTGCCGCACACAGGGAAGACTGCCGGCAACGCTCAAGGCTTTTCAACAGTATCATTGCACTTAATGCCATCAGTACAGCCATCGCGCTGGCGGTCCTGCTTATTGCAATGTATACAGTTCCAATGCTGGCTCAGTATCGCAGATTGCTCTATATCGGTGTCCTGAAACTGGTTGCAAATGTATTCCTGGTAGAGTGGTTCTTTACCGGAATGGAGAACTTTGCCTACATTACCAAGCGAAGTCTCATCGTCAAATGCCTGTATGTTGCATCCGTTTTTGTATTCATCAGAAAGTCTGGGGATTATCATATCTACTATATCCTGACCGTAGGAGCCATTGTGCTGAATGCAATCTGCAATATCGTATATTCACGCAAATTCATATCTTTCGGATTAAAGAATATTTACATAAAGCCACTCTTGGCCACGTTTTTTTCAATAGGACTGTATAAAATCATCACTTCAATATACACAACGCTGAATGTTACCTGGCTGGGATTCGTAACCGATATAGACCAAGTGGGTTATTATACATCTGCAACCAGGCTGTACACAATTATCATTTCGATATTTACGGCTTTTACCGGTGTCATGATGCCCAGGTTGTCAGCATTGCATGCAGAAGGAAACGAAAAGGAATTTTGGGAGAAGATACATCTGTCGGTCGAAGCCTTGGCTTGTTTTTCATTCCCTTTGACGGTCTTTTCGATAATATTTGCCCCGAACATCCTGCATTTTCTGCTGGGTGACGGCTTTGAGGGTTCGTATCTTCCCTTCCGCATAATTGCTCCGCTGATTTTCATTATCGGATATGAACAGATTTTGGTAATGCAGATATTGATTCCACGCAAACATGACAAGGTCGTATTGCGAAACTCTGTCATTGGGGCATCCATAGCCATTATTGCCAACCTGCTGATGGTAAAAATATATGGTGCAACCGGTTCTGCTATTGTATGGTTCACATCTGAACTCGCAGTACTGACCGCAACACTGGTATTCATCTGCAAGACCACGCAGTACAGGATACCGGTCCGTTCCGTGACCCGATATGCTTTGTGCTATCTGCCTCTGGCTGTAATATTGTATTGGTATAAGACAACGACGACAGGCTGCGACCTGACAGTTATAGTAGTGTCCGGAGCCATTGTGTCCATGTTTACGGTGCTAGTCCAAAAGTACTACATAAAATCCCCCATAGCAATCCAGCTTATCAATAAATTCCAATTCAGACAGTAAAACAGCATGGCATTGATTAATACAATATCGGGCAGTTCGGGTATCATGGCATTCGTCAGGAAAGTCGTGGTTGTATCTGCCATGCTTGCATTAGCCGCATTCCTGGGAAACGGATTCAATCTTATTGGTTGGAACCTGATTGTGCAGGCCAGGTATTATATTCTGATAGGCATAGTATGCATTGGTGCTTCGCTTTTGTATTTTATCCAGTTCAGAAACCGGCCTGTCACATTTAAATACTATACTGCATTTGTTACATTATGGCCTTTTGCGATAGTTCTATCATCATCTTTGCAAGGCGGTATCCTGATTGAGGACCTGTCACAAATTGTTTCCTGGACATTTGTCGGAGCATTCTTCATGATATTCTACCGGTTCAGGTTCAGCGAACAGATGATTCTGTGGATTCTGGTCTTGTACGCCCTTATTACTGTGGGAATACAGATTGCCCAGCAGGTTGAACCGTTGTTTGCCATTTTCGGAGGCAACCCAGATGACATTTCGGATCTGGTTGTAGTTGAAAAGCGTAATGGACTGGCTCGCTTTTTTGTCGGTAGTTATCACATACAGATGCTTGTTATGTGTTTCTTTTGGAGCAGGTTACTACAGACCTTTCGTGCACATTGGGCAATACTGTCTGCCCTTCTTATTACTTCTATCTATCTATATCTTACTAAGCAAATATTAATATCAACCCTGTTAACTCTCGGGGTATCTTTCTTTATGGTCAATGGACGTCGGGTAAAAATACTTGCCTTTATCCTGGCTGCAATATGTATTGTCGGATTAGGAGTGTTTTGGGAAGACCTGTTCGGTGAACTGATTCAGGACAGCAAGGATGAAAGTTTCTCGCACGCCATACGTTTTGAGTTCATCGGATATATTATGGAGTATAACCTGACTGACCCCGTAGGCGTATTGTTTGGGCACGGCATGTCAAAACCTTGGTTTGCTGAACTCCAGCACAAACTGTATTACCCTTCGGATATCGGTTTCTTTGGAGAAGCTATCTATTTCGGATGGATGTGGGCACTGGCTTATTTTTACGTGATTTACAGGATTATGGTGACATACCGTGACAGAATACCTTTGTATATAAAGTTGTTTGTCATCTGCTCGGGACTGATTTCCATATTCATATTCCCCTACAGGAACCGCATTGAGTTTTTCAACTGGATTTGCATGATTTATATATGCTCGCTTTACATAGACAACAGGACCGACCTGATTCTGGACAAAACCCCTGAACAAAATGAATGAGACAAATAGGTTGTTTTCGATAATTATACCATCATACAAGAGACGCTATCTTGACGAGGCAATTAAAAGTATTGTTTCCCAAACCTATGATAATTGGGAATTGATTGTCGTGAACGACTGTTCGCCAGAAGATCTTGATGCGGTTGTAAAGCCATATATGGAGGACAGCAGAATCAGGTATTATGTGAATGAGCATAATTTCGGTTCGGAGCGACTGTGCGAGAATTGGAACAATTGTCTGAGATACTGCAACGGGGACTATGTAATCTGCATGGGTGATGATGACAGGCTGACACCCATTTGTTTGGAGGAATATACACGTTTGATTGACAAATACCCACATGCAGAAGTATTTCACGGTCAGACCGAGGTGATTGACGAAAACGGGAACGTCTGTGAATTGATGGAGCCACGTTTTGAACACGAAACTGCCTTGCAACTGATATATTACAGATGGGCAGGACTGGGCCGTCAGCAGTTCATCGGTGATTTTTGCTATAAAAAAGAGCCTTTGGTAAAACGTGACGGCTTTTACAACCTGCCCTTGGCATGGGGCAGTGATGACATATCTGCCGTTATTGCTGCCACAGCATGCGGCATTGCCAATACGGAAAAGATCTGCTTCCAGTATCGCAAGAACCGTTTTTCGATATCATCGGACACTAACAACAAGCGCAAGGCTGATGCGCTGATGATGCAACGCGAATGGTATGACAGCTATTTTCGGGGATATATAACTTACACAAAGCAGGAGAATGTGACTTTGGCACTGCTGAAAGAAATGATGCCCATGCACTTCGAGGCGCATATCAATGAGCTAATGCGCATGGATATGTGCAGAGGCAAATGCAATGTATTCTACTGGCTAAAGAACAGAAAAAAGTACAAAACTACAACAGGACAAATATTATTCCAACTTTTGAAATCATTAAAGAAATAAACCTGTGAACAAGAAAATCGCCTTTATTACAGAAGCGTTTTTGGGTAGCATACTGCCTTTGGTCCGTCAGTTATGTGACAGGGGGCATAATGTTGACATCTATTATTACAAGAGGGAAATCCACGACCCCGAAGCCTGTGAAATGGATTATGTTTCACCACACTATGGCATCAATACTGTTCCTGAGGAAGCATATAAGGGAATAAGCGAATACATCGGTAATGACAGACTTAAGATTTATACTTTCTCGCAGATGAAACCGTTTGCTTCAGTACCTGTGCTAAGGAATATTGTCAACTATATACTGAAATACCAGGCGCGAAAAGCTGCCAAGCATATAAACAATCAAGTATACGATGCTATTAACCTGGTATGCAACTATGACATGGTGCACATGACTGATATGCTGCACTTTTTAAAAGGGAATATAGTTGTATCCATGCACGAAGTGTGGAATCATGCGGCTCCATTGCCAATTCCGTCACCTCTGCTAAAAGAAGCAATAGACAAAAAATGCAAGATTTCTGTATTCTCGGAAAACTCGCTTGATGACATTTCCCGTATTCATGGCGTAGATATGAACTTGGTTGCTATGAATCCCTTTGGACTGTTTGAGTCTTTTACGACCTTGACTGAAGTCGATCTGCCCGAAGAACTTCCTGACAAGTACATTCTTTTTTTCGGGTACATAAGACCATACAAAGGATTGAAGGTCCTACATGATGCCATAGACATTCTTGGAGAATCATTGGAAGACTATAAAATTGTAATTGCAGGAAAGGGTGACGATCCGACAATCGGCGAGATAAAAAATGATGACAGGTATTTATTAATACACAAATTTATCAATAGCAGGGAATTGGTAACCCTGATAAAACGAGCCTACGTTGTTGTCTGCCCATACCTTACAATGTCACAAAGCGGAATTCCACAGACAGTCTTCCCATTTGGCACGCCTATAATCGCATCCGACCTTGACGGATTCAGAGAAATAATTACAAACAGCGTAGGCATGCTTTTCCCTACCGGAAATGCGGAATCGCTGGCCAAATGTCTCTCCCAAATGATACATCACCCTGAGAAACAGAAACAAATGAGTCAAAATATACTCTCCTTCAGCAGGCACAATCCCAAATATGACTGGGAAAAGATATGCGACAAATTCCTACGAATACTATGACAAAGAAATCATATTATCTTAAAAGGCTGAAAATGTTTCTTGGAACTCTTCCAAGTACAATATATTTCAATTTTCACTATCTGCCGTTCAGACAGGCCATCAAGTTGCCTATTTGGATCAAGGCGTCGGAATTGGTGTGCGTAAAAGGAGAGGTTATCCTGGATGTCCCTACTGTGTCAACTGGTATGGTTACACTTGGCTATAGGGCTGTAAGTGTATACCCAAAGAGAGGTATTATGTGGGAAAACAAAGGTGGCAGAGTCATATTTCACGGCAGATGTCGAATCGGCAATGACTCTTACATTAGCATTGGTTCTGAAAGTACTGTGCATTTTGGTGAAGATTTCCGTAACTCTGCAGCAATGAAGCTTATTTCCAATTACGGGATAACATTCGGGAACCACACAAGTATGGGATGGGATACAATAATCATGGACAGCAGCCTGCATTCAATCATAGACACAAATACAGGACAGGTAAAACCCAATGGAGGCCCTATCATGACCGGAGCATACAACTGGTTTGGGGCAGGATGCCGGATAATGCCAAACGTAAATACGCCTGAACGGTGTATATTCGGCATGAATTCGCTGATTACACGAGGTTGCCAAATGGAATCATACTGCCTTATGGGCGGCAACCCGGCAAGAATTCTGACAAGAAACGTAACGAGAGACTTTGAAACTGATGAATAGACTGAAAATCATATCTCTTGGTTTGGTTTTACTCATTGTGAACATAGCCTGCCAAAACGAAGTTCCCGATTACGAAGAAGGACGTGAGGCTGTGTTTGTGAACAATCCGTATCCAACCAATATTGAAACGCTTCGCGTTCTGGCTATAGGAAACAGCTTTACCGATGACGCAACGTCATATCTTTGTACTATAGCAGACAGGGGGGGGATTGATCCTGAGAGATATTGCCTGTACACGATAGCACATCCTGCTGCTTCAATCAGTCATTTCATTGAAGTTTACAGAAACAACAGTCAGGTAAAAGCCAATGTCTATGGTGGACATATCATAATGAACAGCGTGGGCACGCTTGCTGATATAATGGAACTATGATTTCAAAAAAAAGCATATTGCTATTTCTTTGGGTTGCTGGCTGTATACTGATGCTGCCGGTCAAATCATATTCCAGATCTGTCATCGGGATTGGAACACAGGAACAGTTTGACTCCATTGCCATTATGATAAGACGGCAACTGGAAAATGGAGAGAAGGATATCTGCATAAAACTGTTGCCAGGGAAATTTAAGTTTTCTGAGAATCATATACAACTGCAGGGCCTGAATTTTCCGAAAGCGAATATCACTGTCTCGGGAAGCAACGGTACAACAGTATACTCGGAAGGCATGGGGTATTCCCGGGGTGACAGATACATCTATGGATTCAATCACCAGAATACATTCCTGGATGAAAAGATGCAGGAAGTGTCCCTGTGGAGCGAGAGTCATATTGCAAATGACACAATACGCGTTGTCAACCCCAAGACGAAGAAATGCTTTATACCATATCGTGGTCTTGAGGCACAGGCGGGGGAACTGTGCAAGTACACGTATGTACTGGTGACAATGTGGTTTTACAGTAGCATCTACAAGGTGTCGGAGATAACAGACGAAGGCGTATGGTTTGAATGCGCTGACCTGAACAATAGTAATTGGCTGAAGTCCTACAACGTAAATCTCGACTATGCATATACCCGACACTGTAAAGTTCCAATACAGATGCCGCGTTTCAGATTATGCAACATGTTAATGGCATCAAACTCGATAGCGGACGGACGAATCAAATCCGAGAAGAAAAGGCTGCATGAATGCCGGAATACGACATTCATTTCCCTGGAAGGATGCAAACTGAAGTCATTCAATATTGACAGCATATGTTTTAAAGGCAACGCTAATAACTGGAACAGATACCTGATACAGTCATCTGACTGTAAGCTGACAAAAGGGCTGAACATTACCAACAACTCGTTCATATACCTCAAAAGCCTGGCCGTATTTGCCAATGCCACAGATAACGTTACATTCTCGAACAACAGGGCGAAACTTTGTTCGTCAGGAATCTTAAGGTCACTGAATAACTGCAAAAATACCAAGGTGCTGAACAATCGCTTTGAACAATGCGGAACCGGGCAGACTAACATTCCTGTTGTACAGACGATAGGAACCAATTTCCTGGTCAAAGGCAACATTCTTTCTGATTTTGGGTATTCGGGGCTGAACAGCGGAGTGTACTGGGGAGATGAAATGAAGTACAGATGTTCCGGTATTATCGAGGATAACGAGCTATATTACACCAATCTGACATTGGACAATATCGAAAAAATCACACTTATTGACAGCGGGGCCATATACATTGCCACCCAGAATTATAAAACCATTATCAGGAACAATTACATTCATGACTATGCCGGGATATGGGATTACAGGGGCATTTATATGGATGACGGTGCAAATAACTGCCAGGTTTATAATAACAAAATACGCAACACGCCAACCAGTTATAACATTCAGTTCAGTACCCAGGGGAAAGAGGATGACCCAAGGAACAAGTCACCGTATTTCTGCATTGGAAACCAAGAATGGAATAATGACTGTGACGGCAAAATATATCTTAAACGCTGACAGACAATGATTCGTATTGCAACTATAGTTACATGCTTTAACCGTAGGGAAAAGACCATTTCGTCCCTACAACACATGTATGCTGCTCAAGAACATTATAATTCTGTTTCAAAAGACACTATTGACATTGCGCTCTACATGACAGACGACGGCTGTACCGACGGGACATCCGATGCTGTAAGGAAAGCATTTCCCGATAAGGAAATACACATCCAAAGAAGCGATGGAGAGCTGTTTTGGGCACGAGGGATGAACTACTCCTGGAAGGTAGCAGCAGAGGGTGGAGCCTGGGATTTCTTCCTGCTCATAAACGATGACACCGACATGACGGAGGATTGTTTCTTACAACTCATCGAAGCAGAGAAATACTCGCAAGTAAAACATGGTAAGGAAGCATTGGTTGCCGGTATTATTGCATCAAAGAAGGATGCTTCGCAAGTAACATATGGAGGCGAGAGATTCCTGACGCATTTCTCTGCCAAGTTACAACTGATGGAACCATCGGGCAAGCCTCAGGAATGTGATCTGACAAATGCGAATATCCTGCTTGTGCCCTACTCTATTTTCAGACAGGTGGGAATTTTCTACCCATATCTGCATAGTTGTGCAGATTCGGACTACTCGGTGATGGCTACGAGAGCCGGATTCCCTGTATATGTAACTTCTGGAATCTGTGGCCTATGTGACTTTGACCATTGGACAAAGGCTGATGACAGAGTTAATCTAGTAAAGATGAGTCTTAAGGAACGTAAGGCCTACTTCAACCACCCACTTCATTCAAACAAAGACTACCTGACACTTATATGGCGCATAACACCATGGAGATACCCGTTTGTATGGTTGTTTCGGAATATGGTTATATATTGGCCGTCACTATATTATAAAATAACATTCAGACGATATAAACAATGAACTTGATATACATAGGATATCTGTATCCTGACAGATTGCTACAGGAATTAATCGGATTGAAGTCATATATAGATTTTCCCGCCCATAGTTTTCAAACGGCTATGCTTAAGGGGTTGGACAGGATATTTCCGCAGACGAAGGTTATTTCCGCAGCACCGGTATCCGCCTACCCGAAAATCAAAAAATGGAATTTTAAGAAACAGATGTTCTCACACCGCGGAGATGACAACAATAACGATGTATATGTAGGCGTTCTTAATTTCCCGATAATTGCACTGTTTTCGCGTTTCCTGCGTGTACGTTCACAAATCAGGAAATCAATCAGGAAAAATGACAAGAATGTTGTCCTCTCCTACGGACTGCACACCCCGTTCCTTTTAGCTGTACTGTCATTGAGAAGGCACTTTGACAAGACATGCATTATCGTTCCTGACCTGCCGCAGTTCATGACAGAAAAGAGCAATATGCTATATAGATTTGCCAAAGCAATTGACCGTCGTATCATCAACTTTTGTCTGAAACGTATGGATGCATTCGTCTTATTGAGTCCTCACATGGCAGAAAAGCTGCCTATTAAAAGTAAACAGACAGCAATAGTGGACGGCATATATGGCGGAACTCCGGATAATATTGAATCCACTGCAAAAGAAAAATGCAAGACAATACTTTATATAGGAAAGGCAGAAGAGCGGACAGGAATCTATGACTTGATTGAAGCCTTCAAACAAATCAACGATCCAGATTACAGACTATGGATCAGGATGTATGGCGACAAAAAAGAGTACCTGGACGCTGCATTTGAAAGCATCAAGACAGACGAAAGAATTTCGTATATTCCGCCTCTGTCCAGAACTGAACTGCTAAAACTGGAAAGAAGGGCAACTGTTCTTGTTAATCCAATACGTCCCTCTCAAACATTCACAAGGTACTATTTCCCTTCAAAAACCATGGAATTCCTAGCCTCAGGAACACCGACAATAATGTATAGGCTGGATTGTCTGTCAAAAGAATACGACAAGTACATACATTATATTCCTGAACAGACGGTAGAATCATTGCGCCAAACAATTGTACGCGTCTGCAATCAGTCAGATGAAGAACGTCGTGAATTTGGTCATGAAGCCGGGAAGTTCATTCTTGAATATCGCAATCCAGATATCCAGGCTTACAAAATAGCGGATTTACTACACTGTGGGTGATTATAGCAATCCTCTCACACGTCCACATACGACCTCAATGCACTTGTACAGATACCTGAACGAGAAAAGGAGATAACTGACTCTCGTGCCATACGAGCGCATGGCTTTGGCATGATCCTGAATAATCTGCAAGTGACTCCTCAATCCTGAATTGCTTGCACCGCCAGTTCGCATTGTAACAAAATCCATATCTATGTATCTTGCCCTGATCCGGTGAATATACAGCAATCGGAACAACTGGTCAAAATCTGCGGCCACCTTGTAATCCAAACGATATTTACCGTATGTCGAATACAACTCTTTCAGGCAATAGAACGACGGATGTGCAGGCATAAAGCCCATACGCATATTACGTGGACGGAAATACCTGCTACTGTAGTATCGTACGGGGCGGCTCAGGTCCTTGGGTTTTACATAATGGACGTCACCATATACGGCTTCAAGTAACGGAATGCTTTTGAATGTAGCAACAATCCTTTCCAAAACATTATCAGATGTATAGAAATCGTCACTGTTCAGTATGCCTACTATATCACCTGTAGCACGTTCTATACCCTTGTTCATAGCGTCATAGATGCCTTTGTCCTTTTCGCTGACAGCATTCAAGCGAGCCCCGAACCGCTCTTTATAGCTTTCTACAACCTTCATAGTGTCATCCTGGGATGCACCATCACACAAAACGACTTCATAGTTCTGATATGTCTGGCGAAGAATACTTTCTAAAGTGTCTGCCAGTGTGTCAGCACTGTTATAAGTTGCTACTACGATTGAAACTTTTATGTCACTGGTCTGCAAGTCAGGACGTATGTATGGTTTGACATTGTCAGTACCATAGACATCAACTTTATTGACATGCTGGTCTGTTACATCTTCCTGAATGATCTGGTCAGGCATTACCTTTAATAGGATTATAACCGTAAAGGAATATAGCAGGACATCAATAATCACTATCCATGTTATCATAATCCCACATTTCCACAGTGCCAGATTCAGGGTAATAAGTAATATATCAGAAATAACGAGCGAAGCCATTGCCGTATGCTGGGACAGACCATTGCGCATTAGCAGATGGTGTATATGAGTCTTATCGGGATGAAACGGATGCACGCCCCTCAGCATTCTGCCAATTGCAACACGTACCAAGTCAAATGTAGGGATTACCAAAACAGACAACGGGATTAGAACACCCTGTTTGGGTGGAGCGATAATGGTGCTTGTCATGCTCAGTTTGATGCCGAGGTATGACAAAGTGAAGCCAAGCATCAGACTCCCGCTGTCACCCATGAATGTCTTTGTTCCTTTCTGGACATCTCCAAACATATTGTATATCATGTACACAGCCAAAGAACCTATCAATGAACATGTAAAAAGACAGAATATATAATTATGTATTTCGTAGAAAAAATATGTATATACCGATAAAGCAATAATACTTAATCCTGCGCACAGTCCATCTATCCCGTCAATGGTGTTGACAGAGTTAACCACAAACATTACCAGGAATACTGTCAATGCATAACCTATCCATTGATTAACCTCATACATGCCAAACAGTCCGTAAAGATTGTCCAGATACAAGCCGCATACGGGAAATGCCAGTGCAGCGACAAACTGTACTGTAAATTTCAGATTGGCAGAGAGACCGAACATATCGTCCAGGATGCCCAACAGATAAATCATCAGCAAACCGATACCGACAAGCAGTGTACTGACCTTGATATTGTCTGAGAGGTTCGTGTTGTTTGTCATAAACATCAGGCTTATGACCAATCCGCATGCTGTCGTCGGTACAAATACGACACCACCCATTCTGGGAATATGGCTTTTGTGTACCTTACGTGCATTAGGGGTGTCATATAAACCGTTCTTATGACACAAACGCAAAATCCACGGCATCATTACCATTGAAGCCGTGACAGAGATTGCAAAAGCAATAACGAGATAGACAAATTCACTCATAAAGCATTTGCGTTATATTTATATAACGAAACACTGATGTAAATATTGTGAAAGCATCTAATATTTCCTGAATTGCAGGACTCCCGTGTCGGTGCTGCTCAAAACAAGTTCGGTAGAGCTTAACCTGTCGATATGCATCACACCGTCTGATGGTACACCTACGGGAGATAAATATGACATTTCGTGTACACGGTCATGACCTGGATTTTCTGAATCGACAGTTATGGGACGAAAGATGCGTATCCTGTCTCCCTGATATTCAAAAGAAGAGAGACAGTAGAGACCTGGAGTGGTCTTTCGGTCAAACCTCATCATCTGTAACTGGAAGCTGTAAAAAATCTTATCTGCTTTTGTGGCAATAACAGACCCTTCGGAGTCTTTCCACTCGATAAGTTGCCACATACCATCCAAATCACCATTGCAATCCTGTTTACTGCAACTGGCGATTCCTGCAATAAAAGTCAAGAAAATTATGAAATATCGTATATTTTTCATCTCCAGTCTGTTTTCCTAATCCAAGCATCCCAGGCTATAGTCAACATTCCTGCATTGCTATTGCCAAGAAGTGTTCCGTCGTTATGACCGTATGCAACAGTGAAACTGAGGCCTTTTACCTGTTTGGGCGAATACTTCGTCTCGAAAAGAATAAAATTACCGTGTACCGGATCCATCACAGGCCTGTCGTATGTTCCAAGGCTTTTAACTCTTGTGTACTTGGCGCACCAATGTAACTGCGAACATGGGTCACCGCTCAGGCCTATATGATAAGTGCGAGTGCGGTTGTGATATGGATGCAGGGAACCTGAATATCCGAAATAGCTGTTATACAGAGGTGAGAGTATTGTGGGATTACCCATCATAAATCCTGCGTGCTGCCAGGAACCATATATATGATTATCGTAATAACTGTCCTTTCCACTGATTTGAAGCTCATTCTCAGGTGTTCTATCATGGTATATAGGACCAGTCTGGCTCATCGTTGAGTTATATTCGAACAACGCTGTACTCAGGTATGGGTTGGCAGGTAAGTTTGCCTCGATTCCCAACAGCATATCCTTCCAAGGGCCGTATTGCAGGAACATCTGGCTTTGATCCTCGAACATATGTTCCATATAAATACCTAAAGACCAATTCTGTTTTTTCCAGTCCAAACGAAAATGATATGATCCGATATGATTTCCTGCTGAATTCTGGAAAGCGGCAAAGTCATTTACATCACCCCCCGAACCTGGAAGAAAGGCAGTCCAAATGTTACCTCCCAGAGGCACATCGCCCATTGGTTTTCCACTGTAATCACGGATATTGTAGCCCAACCCCTTGAACTGGCATGCCATTTCCATGCCCATTGTAAATTCCAACGGGAATCTTTTGCAATTTCCGAAACGCAAGAACAGGGCCTTGGAGTGAAACCAACTGTTTCGGGTATAAATATTGTCTGTGCCTGAATTGAATTCTTTCTGCCAGCTGTTATCGGTATACCAACCATAAGCGATGTGAGCCTTGAAACTGAATATACCTTTTGTACCGGGGACAGCCCAAAAATCAGGCATCTCTAGACGAACTTGAGGAATCGGGCGTGCATTCATCCCAAGTACCAGTCCTCCGCTGGTCAGTTCGGGGTTCTTAAGTTCAGACGGACGTTCTTTCTGTCCTAGTGACAAAGCCAGCATTTTCCATCCCGCCTCGAAATATGCCTGCTGGATGTTGAAATGACTCTGATTTCCATATCCTGCCGCTATATCCACGCCATAACCTACTTTCCAAAAACGAAGGGAATCCGCCTCAATATCACGCTTAATATATGCACGTCCCAAAGCAGTATAGTTTCCTATGGCGCCCAGTCCGTATCTGTTGGCAGTGAACCAGAATGGGGCATTGTCACCGGCACCGGCGGTACCTCGGACACTGCCGCCATATTGGACATCATCAATAAGGCGTGATACCTGCGCATTGGCAGTTGCTGCGAACATACACAGGATAACAGGAATAATCAATCTAATCCTCATTAGAACAACCTCCGGATATTTCGTTCAACAAAACCTTGTTTACACGTCTTCTCTCAGAATCATACATCCATCCCCACTTATTGAAATATTTAATAACGCTGACTATGTGTATCAGGGATATTCGCCAATTGTGGTATGAAAGACGCGAGAATCGGTGATATATTGTTACCTTGGGATAAAACAAGGTCTTGTATCTGGAATGCAAGCGTCTGCTGATATCTATATCCTCGGCATACATAAAGAAGCGCTCGTCGAAAAGTCCTATCTCCTTTAAAGCACTAATCCTTAAAAACATGAAACAGCCAGACAGGAACGGAACATTCATCACCTTGTCATAACCGGAATGCTTCAGCTCATGCCTGTCATTTCTTTTCTTTATCATGAAATGAGGGAAAAAGAACCGGGCAATCAAATCCATCGGACTCGGCAACAGCTTCGCAACATATTGTATTTCACCGTTAAGATACAGCACCTTAGGCATTATCAGGGCTATATCTTGCCCATTCTCCATCTTTTTCCATATGGCAGGAACAACCTCGGGGCCAAACCATACATCGGGATTAAGAACAAGGTGATATTCACTGCCCTCGGCAATAGCTTCACGAATAGCCACATTGTGACCGCCACCATAGCCATTGTTGCGATGTTTGATGTATTTCAGCACAAATCCACAGGAAACATGTTTCCGGAACTCCTCGTCATTGCGCATATATTCGTTTAACTCGCCCTCCAACCTGGTAAACACATCACTGTGGTCAATAATCCAGACCTTCTGGACGGGCGAAATAAGAAGACTGCGAAGCACAGCCTCCAGATCAAGCACATTATTATTATATGTTACTATAGATGCAGTAATCATTTCATCACGATTATGCGCGTCACCACTGTGTTCTTTCCGTTATTGTCATATGCAACCACATGGTACACGCCACTGGATACACGATTACCTTTCATATTGCAGCAATTCCACACAACCTGACCGCCTATGCTCTTCTCTCCCCAAACGGGTTGTCCTGCACTTGACAAAATCTTGACCTCGGCACCGTCTGTCAGGCCTGTTATAGTAACTGGCACAGTACATCCAGGCTCAACCGGATTGGGATATGCCAAGACATTATTATCCTTTAACTCTTCCTCGGGTGCGGTTACACCCTCGTCAAAACTGCACAGACCCTTGTCAGTAGCGAACATTACCCTTCCCGAATATGGTTCCACAGCTATATTCTGGACATAATTGCTCAGCAGCGGACTGTTTTCTGTTGTAAAATGACAGATTGTTTCCTGACCATTATCATTGAACAGGTACACACCGTCGCTGTATGTACCTACCCACTTGCGGTTTGCGCCGTCTACTGCAATTGCCGTGACCAGCACACCATTGAGCAGATAGTCTGCATAACCGCTTCCGTCATCACGGTTACGTATAATCTGATGGAAAGTAAAATCGTCATCGAACCATCCCTTTGGATTTGTGATAACGAACAGTCCTGCACTTGTACCACACCAGATTTCGTGATCCTTGTCCTCTGTCATGCAGAAGAACTGGTTGGGGGTATATGTCGTACCGTTTTGATTGGTTATGGTACTGCGCAACATATGATAGTCGTCCTCCACAATGTTCAGGGTTCCCCTGGTATCAAATCCAAAGAAGCCTATTGGTCCGCTGTAGCCCGAAACTGCAAAATTTATTCCGCTTGAACTGAACAGATACTGATAGATATTTGATGCCTGTGCAAACTCGGGATAATAAAGACTTATCCATTTCCCATCGGGACGCAAAAGCCTGACAATTGTATCTGTCTGCTGGTTAGCCATCCACAGATTGCCATTCTTGTCATACTGCAGTGCATCACAGGTACAATAATTGTATTTCTTGGGACTATCTTTTACAACTGTAATAACTTCCAGTGGAGAGTTATCGCAATTATACAGTTTCACAAAATTGACATTACCCTCACTATCCATACGATATTCCTGCAGACCGTTACGATATACGGCTGCATAGAAATGGTTGGAATCCTCCGGGTCTTGGACAAGGTTAACTCCATTGTAGTGTGACAAGTCTGGATATGCGGTCCGGGGGCCTTTCTCGTCAAAGTTTATCCATTTGTCATTGCTTCCGTCAGGACTAAGTCCACGTTCCTTAATCATCATTGTTTCCGGGAAATACCTGGCTTCCTGAGTATTGATACCGCCAGCCACCAAGAGACGGTCACCCACATAGCTCAAACTGTAGAAAGTATCCCTGGTCGGGGAATTGACTTTAAACAGACTTTCCTGATTACTGATGAACGTCTTTTGTTCCGAATCATATCCGTACCTGATGACGCCATTCATTCCACTTGCAACAAAGACGTTGTTTGAATCCATCACATCAAAATACTGCCATGAATTCGCATAATAGAACTTTACCGGTTCTGTACTTCCCTTTACAAAGACGGCAAATTCGCCAGCTGTATTGTCCATCAGCAGGGTTTTGCCATTATGCTTGAATCTTACCATCTGCAACCATGCAGGCAGCACCTCTTTGCTCGGGGACTTTAATTCTATATAATGGACGTGGTAGTCACATACAACGTATATCCTGCCATCAAAGACAATCATATCCTTGATTACAGAGGCTTTTAACAACTCCCACTTATTGGTTTCCCTAACATCGGATTTAGATACACTATACAGACCTGTATCAGTACCTATATAATAAGTCCCGTCGGCAAGCGAAACGCAGTTGATCTTGGTATTTAGCCTGTATGTTTCACGTACGACGGCATCCCTGGTATCCACATCAATAAAGCCCCAGTTGGTACAAAGATATGCTTCGTTGCTGCACTGGCTTATTGCAATAACATCCTTGTCCGCCAATGTGCTGTTCTTCAGGAAGGGAAGATTCACGACTCCGTCCTCCTCATCAAGCAGGTCTATGTTATCATCATCGTATAACAAAAGAAGCCGGTGCGATATGTCATTGTAACTAAGAGTCTTGATATGCTGTGAACTCAGATCATTCAGACAATCGTAAGTACGGACGCTGTTATCTTCCAGGTCATAGCGCACCAGATTACCTGAAGTTATTGATTTGCCTGTATTGATGTCTATTCTACCCATTCCCGTCATGACGGCATATACATAATTACCGCCACACACAACCTGGGCAGCCTCGGTGTACGAAGGGTACACCTGCCACTTCCCGTCATATGCATGAGAGAAGAGGCAGGTGCACAATAGCAACACCGACAAAATACGCTGCATACTACGCCTCATTCAGAGCGGTAGTTTCCTTGGTGCTGACACCGTAATTTCCGTAAACACCGTAACCATAGCCATAGTTGCCGTACTTACCGTACTTACCGTACCTGCCATAATTGCCGTACTTGCCATAACCATAGTAATAGCCGTATTTACGCTTTTCAAGGTCCATACCGTTTAATACAAGGTTACACTTTGGCAGCCTGTTCTTCTTCGCAATTTCGTTTATCAACTGGAAATTGCCCTTGGGACTGTAATCAGCACGCACCACGAAAATAGTCATATTGGCAAAATGTCCCATATTCAATGTATCTGATACCAGGCCCACAGGCGGTGTATCCAATATGATATAGTCATACTTGCCTTTCAGGTACTCGACTGCCTTTTGCAGCATAGGACGGCTCAACAATTCAGCAGGGTTCGGTGGAATTATACCTGCCGGCAACACATCCAGATTCGGGTTAACACCTGATGGGAATATCTGAGACATCAACAAATCGTAGTCAGGCTCTGCATTAACGAGGAAATTGGTTATGCCTCGCTGGTCTGCCTTCAGTTTGAAGAGTCGTATCAACTGAGGTTTGCGGATATCAACACCCATGACGATAACCTTCTTACCAAGCAGAGCAAGGGACATGGCAAGGTTTGTAGCCACAAAAGTCTTACCTTCACCTGGGATACAGGAAGTACAAATGATTACCTTCTCTCCCTGCTCCAAGACAAAATTCAAATTGGTACGCAACCCACGGAAACACTCTTCCATCATATTGTTGCGATTCTCGCGTACAACAACCGCACGTTCTGACTCATCCAGTTCATGTGAAAACGGGATATCTGCCAAAATAGACAGATTAGTCAGGCGTTCAACATCATCGCGACCTTCAATACGGTAACGAAGGAAACTGAGACCGAAGAACAATGCCAATGGGAAGAAGAATCCAAACACGAATGCACCTGTCCAGATAACCTTTGAATTCGGTGCAACACGTCCGCCGGATACCGGCTCATCAATCATACGCGCCTTTGTTGCCGTACTTGCCAATTGGATATAGTTCTCTTCACGCTTTTGCAGCAAAGTAAGATACAGACCAGCCTTCAGATCCTGCTGGCGACCGATGTTTGTCAGCACGCGCTCCTGCGTCGGAGTTTTGCTGACACGACCGGCAAACAAGTCATACTGGCTGTCAGCACTGTTCTTCTGAATCTGCATGTCACGATAGATGCTACTCATATTGCTGCGGATTACCGGCCACAGGTCCTCAGCCTGTTGCGTAACCTGAACCACAGTGGGATTGTCCTCGCTGGAAGCCTTCAGGTAACGCTGACGCCTCATAATAAATTCGTTATACTGATCAATCATGTGCGTCAACGAAGCGTTTGTCAGACCAAGATTGGCAGGAATAATCTGCAGGTAATTGTTGGGCGAATCCATGTAATCCATCAAGGTACGTATCAGGGATATCTGAGTCTGGAGATCCACCTGCGCCTTCTGGTAACTGGTACTCTGGTTCAAGGCTGAAGGAGCATCGTTGGCAAGGTTCACCAACTCGTTCTGACGCTTGTATGTCTCCATATTTATCTCCGTACTGTCCAATTCATGACGGATGATATTTATACGGTTTGCAATAAACTCCTCTGTCTTACGTGCAACCTCGTTCTTGTCTTCGTTGGCATCGTCATTGTAGCAGTCAACCAATTCTCTCAGGAAATCAATGGCACGTTCCTTCTTTGTGTCGACAAAGCTTACAATTGCCACTGTAGTTGTCTTGGATGTGGAGTTTGCGTTAAGGCGGGCAGCATATCCGCGAGCCACTTCCTTGGGATTACGGATAGTAACATACAGTTTTTTGTCAGACATTTTATATCCCGGATTACGCTGGAATATCAACTTGCCAAACGGACTGTTCAACTGTGCGGGGAAATTCTGCACATCCTGCGTAAAGGTAACTGCATCGGGATTCTTCTTGTCAAACTTGCCTTCGACATGGATACCGTTGCCTTTCTTGACTATCTCCAGCTTGATTGGCATGTTGAGATTGTCAAGACGATCTTCCTCGAGATCAACCAGAATAGGACTTGTCTTATATATTTCACGGTCAGTAATACGTCCCTCCCCTACATAGTTGACATACAGCTTCAATTGTCTTACCGCACGAGTAGACACAGATACACTACGGATAATCTCCAGCTCATTGTCAAAACCGTCGGAAATACTCATCACGCCAAACTCGTCAATATTCTTTCCGACCATACCGCGACTCTTGCTATTACCCTGACTGTCCTTTATGAAAATCTTCATACTGGCAGAATATGTCGGTTCGGTATACTTGAGATAGACATATGCCACACTCATGCAAATAATGAGCGATAATATTACCCAATACCAGTTCAGGTAAAAGAGCGTCCACAGGGTTTTAAAGGTAAAGAAACTCTTGGTTTCCTCCTCGCCTGTTCCATTACTGCTCAGGAAATCATTTTCATTCAACTCTGTCATAATCTGTTTCTGTATTTATTTTTGATTTACTACACGCTTAATTAAATTTTAGCGTACAAATATATACTATTCTTCTGAAATGAGCAACACATTTTACCAAAAATTCACGCACGCGCCATTTATTCAACATAATTAAGGAGTCCCTATTATTATTTTTTCGTATCTTTGTCGCATGATGGAAAATATAGACACAAAACAGAACAATAATTATTCCCTGCTGGTATGTTTCCTAGACCTCATGATTTTAAATTCATGCGGAATATTTGCAGCATGCATAGCAGGGTCGCAGACACTTGTCTTCAGTACATTCGCAGGAATAAATGCCATTGCCATTGTCATCCTGAGAGAATGGATTATGCGCATTCTTGACATTCATGTGAATGTAAGTTGGCTGAACGTCGTACTGAAACGCATTATCAGTATGGCAGTGGGCATAATAGCTTCTGTCACAATACTGCCAGTTGCGATAGCCATGGCATTCATTATGACAAAACGCCACAGTGCCGGTCCTGTACTGATTTCTGCAAAACTGCGCAATAAAAACGGGCGCGAAATCAACTGCCTCGCATTCCGCCCCGCAGGATGTCTTTCTGACAAGGGCTTCATTGGAAAATTACCTCTTGCATTAAACCTGGTAACAGGCCCTCTCAGCCTTTGGAACATCAGCAACTACGAAATGCAACAGCCTCTGATGTGGACACAAGGTTCAGGTGATACAGATGGCAGCGAAGCAAACGTAAGAAACGCAAACGGGATAACAGGCAACAAACCTGGTATTGAAACAGAATATAACTATGAGCATACTGAACAGACTATTTGGCAGGACGAAGAATAACGAGCAGTCCACAGTAGGCGGAATGGATGATTTCATGCTCCTGATCCGCGTATACTACCAAGCTGCGCTGGCTGCACAGATAGGAATCAACAATCTGGCAATCTTGCCTGACCTGCGCATTTTCAAGCAGACTTATCACGTTCCTACCCAAAACAACAAGTTGGGCTTGGCTGAAAAAAAACAATGTCAGAAAATGGCAACCAGCCTATACGGCATAAGCGATGCATTTTTCAGGGAAATTGACCAAAGCATCAAAAAACGTTGTCGCACGATACAGGATGTACAGCCATACCTGATGCAGTTCCAGGGCTTTAGTCAGGATTTGATGATGCTTATGGGGAACTTGATGCAGTGGAAATTCAGACTTCCAGGATTTTTCCGCAAGGCAATGCGCAACATGGTTGAGAAGCAGGTTCATCAGATCATGACCAGCAACGACTGGAAAGACGAAGGAGTACGCCGCACATGCGTGGCAGTCCGCAAGTATCAGGCCGCGTTAGGATATAGCGAGGCGTGGATGACCGAATATGTGCATACTGTCGTCATGCTTGCAAAGAAAGAGAAACGACCTCAAACACAAGAATAAGCTATGGAACTGGAAGTCAACAATATACTACAGCGTCTGGAAACACGGACACGCCAGTTGATTCTGAGCTATCGTAAACAGCAGGACGAAATAGCCAGGCTACAGAAGAAACTGCAGGAGCAGACCAGGCATGCAAAGGCACTTGAGGAGGAGAATCAGCAGTTGCGTACAGACTATTCACGTTTGAAGGCTGCCCGTCTGATGGATATGGCAGATACAGATGACCTGCACGAAACACGCAAACGCATCAACCGTATGATAGCGTCAGTGGACCGATGCATTGCAACAATCAAAGCCTAAACATTCAATTCACCCACACATTCTATGAAAGAGGATAACGACAAACAGAATATTACCATACGTTTCGGTTCATGGGATCTGCCCATGACTGTCCAGCGAAAGAACGAGCACCTGTATCGCGAAGCAGAGAAGATAATGAAGGAACGCTATGCCTTCTATACCAGCACATACAAGGGGTTGGCTACAGAGCGCTACATGATTATGTCAATGCTGGATATTGCCGTACGCCTGGCTCACGCTCAGGAAAAAGGGGATCCTGCTCCATTTGTGTCAGCATTACAGCCATTGGTAGACGAGATTGAAACCCTATTGGGAGAAAGGAAATAACACAGCATATTTACATTTTACATAAACACTTTATCAAGGAACTACAATGATTAATATAGTATTTGGACTGATAGTCGGATTCGCCGTCGTTGTTGTATGGTGGGCCGTATGGTACTTCATGATAGTGCCGCAGAAGAAAAAGAGCATGCAGGACGAAGCTCAAAAGGAAGCAGAGGTCATAAAGCAAAGGAAAATGCTCGAAGTCAAGGAAAAATTCCTTTCCAAGAAGAACGAGCTGGACAAGGAAGTACAGCAGCGTAACCAGCAGCTGCAACAGGCTGAGAACCGGAATAAACAGCGTGAGATGAGCCTTAACCAGCGTCAGGACGAACTGAATCGCCGCAAACAGGAAACCGAGAGCATGCGGGCTCGCATAGAGACCCAGCAGGCATTGTTGGAACAGAAGGAGAATGAACTGAATGCGCGTCAGGCAGATTTGATTAACCAGGAACGTACTAAGCTGGAAGAGATTAGCGGTCTAAGCGTCGAGGACGCCAAGGCCCAGCTGATTGAAGGACTCAAGGACGAAGCCCGCACCAATGCACAGGCATATATCAACGAGATTGTTGATGAGGCAAAGATCAGTGCAAACAAGGAAGCAAAAAGAATCATAATCCAGAGCATCCAGCGCGTTGCGACAGAAACTGCCGTTGAGAACAGCGTAACCGTGTTCCATATCGACAACGATGAAGTCAAAGGCCGCATCATCGGACGCGAAGGGCGCAACATCCGCGCATTGGAACAAGCAACTGGCGTTGAAATCGTAGTGGATGACACACCGGAAAGCATTGTAATCAGTGCTTTTGACCCGATACGGCGAGAGATATGCCGCCTGGCCCTCCACCAACTTGTGGCAGACGGGCGTATTCATCCTGCACGTATAGAAGAAGTTGTCGCCAAGGTCAAGAAACAAGTCGAGGAAGAAGTTTTGGAAACCGGCAAGCGTACGACTATCGACCTGGGCATACATGGACTGCACCCCGAACTGATTCGGATTGTAGGTAAGATGAAATACCGCAGTTCATATGGGCAGAACCTGTTGCAGCATGCCCGTGAAACAGCTAATCTGTGTGCCGTAATGGCAAGTGAACTGGGATTGAATCCGAAGAAGGCAAAGCGTGCAGGTCTGCTGCATGACATAGGTAAAGTCCCTGACGAGGAGCCGGAAATGCCACACGCACTGTATGGTGCCAAACTGGCTGAGAAATATAAGGAGAAACCTGATATCTGCAACGCTATCGGAGCACATCACGAGGAGATGGAAATGACATCTCTGATTGCTCCTATCGTTCAGGTATGTGATGCTATTAGCGGTGCGCGTCCGGGCGCGCGTCGAGAAATTGTCGAAGCATACATCAAACGTCTTAAAGACCTGGAGAACATTGCACTCAGCTACAATGGCGTAACCAAGACGTATGCTATTCAGGCCGGCCGTGAACTACGTGTAATTGTGGGTGCTGACCAGATAGATGACAAGCAGATAGACAAGCTCTCAAGCGATATAGCAACACGCATCCAAAACGAGATGACATACCCTGGTCAGGTTAAAATTACAGTAATCCGTGAAACGCGTGCAGTTTCCTACGCAAAATAGCCATGATAATAGCAGTAGATTTTGACGGCACCATAGTTACACACGAATATCCCAAGATTGGACGGGAGATTCCTTTCGCCATACAGACTCTGAAGATGCTGCGTGACGAAGGACATCAGCTTATCCTTTGGAGCGTACGTGAAGACGAACTGTTAGACGAAGCCGTAGAATGGTGTCGCGAGCGTGGACTGGAATTCTATGCAGTCAACAAGGACTATCCCGAGGAAGAACGCAAGAACAACAATCATTTCTCACGCAAGCTGAAAGTTGACGTGTGGATTGACGACCGAAACGTAGGCGGACTGCCGGACTGGGGGACCATATATCGCATGATACATGACAATCTCACATACCAGCAAATCATGATGGATGAGATACGTCCAGACACGAAACTTAAAAACAAACTACCTAAACGAAAATGGTGGCAGATTTAGCAAAAGAGTAAAACAAAATAATTTAACACAATGAAAAAAATTCCATCTATTATTATTGTACTTCTGGCAACCTTGATGGCTACCAGTTGTGTAAGCAGGAAAAAACTGATTTATTTCCAGGGCGCTGACACGCTGTATGCACAGGCTCAGAAGATTGCCCAGCAGTACGAAATGCGTTTGAAGCCTGCTGATCAGGTTCTGGTGAAAATCACATGCCCTGACAAGGATTTGCTAAGCATTTTTTCACAGGATGTTACCATGGGTTCCAACACCCAGAACATGAGCACATACAGTAATGGTACACTGAGTAATTCGTATGGTTTTACCGTCACAAATGACGGACACCTGATTCTGCCGGCAGTCGGCAAGGTCTTTGTTGACAACATGACAACAGAAGAAGCCGCACGTGCTATTGAGGAGCGGGTAAAGGAACTGAATCTCATCAAGGACCCGGAGGTAACCGTAAGACTTATGAATGCACGTGTGACAGTTGTCGGTGCAGTCAAGGGCCCTACTGTTGTCAACCTGACCAGCGAGCGCAATTCAATTATCGACGTACTGGCGCAATGCGGAGACCTAAACGAAATGTCCCTGCGCAAGAAAATCAAGCTGTTCCGCGAGAACAATGGCGAGCGTACCATGTATGACCTGGACATCACGGATGTCAATATCTTCACAAGCCCCGCCTTCTATGTCCAGCAGAACGACCTCATATATATTGAGCCTAACAAGAGCCTCGGCGTAAAGAGCAGTTCGTTCTACACATTCCTTGGCGCAGGTGCCAGCATTCTGGGTCTGATATCATCTATAGTCGCTCTGGCAATTGCAATCAAGAAAAATTAATAATACTTCATGGATTGACAGCCAGTTTCTGGCAATTAATAAACAAAAGGCAGTTCCAGTTTGAGGTTTTGGGAGCTGCCCTTTGTTATTATGATGGAATCAGTCAAGTTTGACTTCCGCTATCAAATCATCCTTCAACTCATATCGAAGGTTGCGAAGCCGTTGCCATTCGGGATTACGGATAATCCAGTTGTCCGACGCCAATTCTGAACCGTGCTTGTCCAATTTTGTTATTACCATACTCACCGTAAGACGGTGAATGTCTATTGCAGGAAGATACAGCACCTCGGTACCGGATTCGTTATGCGTAATGGCCAGCACGCCAACGCTTACCAATTCGTCCAGCAATTGTTTCACCAAGGCTCCCGGCAGACGTGTAGCCCGGGTCAGGGCACGACGGCTCATAGGACTTTTGCCTTCCGCAAAACGACGGGCAACACAATTCACCAGCAAAAGTGACAAACTGTCACGGAAACGACGGCTCATGCCACGAGTAGAGCGTTCAAAAGCATACTCGCTTACCGTCTGGTTCGCATACGACAACTGACATCCTATTAGGCATATATACCACGTAAACTGCAGGAATATAAGCAACAACGGGATGGCGGCAAAGCTACCGTATATGGCGTTATATGCTGACAGTTTTATCTGATAATGGATATAAAAATATTCCAAACCCTGAAACAGCACACCTGCAATAATACCTGGCCCTATACAAGCAGTCCAGTGCACATGTGTATTAGGCATCAGTTTGTATAACAGCGTAAATACGATACTGGTAATAATAAACGGCGAAACAGTTATCAGGAATTTGATGCTTCCGCTCACTATCAGATAATGTCCCAGCGAATTGCTCAAATTCAAAAGGAATACGCTGATACCACTGGTAATTACCAGCAAGAGAGGCAACAGCAGGAAAACCGAAAGATAATCAGTAACACGACGGTAGATATTGCGTGAGTTGCTTACCTGCCAAATAGTATTAAAGGCTGTCTCTATATTTATTGTCAGGTTTATCAATGTATAGAACAACAACAACAGACCAACTCCCAGGAAAATACCACTCTTGGTGTGCTGCAGATAACTCTCGACAAAAGACAGAACAGAATCCGTCAGCTCAGGGGAAAAATTGGCAAGCCCCTCACGGATACGGTTTTCAATTAGCTTATCGAACCCGAATCCTCTTGCCATTGCAAAGATAATGGCCAACACAGGAACTGCTGCCAATGTCGTATTATAGGTCAATGCCGAGGCATACGAACCAAGATTATTGGAGATAAAATGATCGACAGTAATATAAAGCCGTTTGAATATGCGAAGGGCATAACGCGAAACCGGGGAACTTTGTTCCTCGTTCATTCGCCACCAATATTCCATTCTTTCCTTCAGGCTCATACTCTGCATTCTATTTGTTCTCAGTAAAAAACAGTGGCTCTATAAGCCGGGTTCTGTGCATCCCGCCATAGCGGGACCGCCTGTCATTTATCTACTACCGATGTCACCATCGGTCTCTATCGTTCTACCCTCCAGCTCGGGCGGGCAGCCCTTACCCTTGCGGAGCGCCGGTATACGCGAACTTTCAACATCCGGTGTGTACAGCACGCATGTCACCATACGCCTGGTAAGCCCTTACCTCACCTTCTCACCCTTACAGAATAACTCTGCGGTTATTTTCTTCTACACTGGCTAGCCATTGCTGACTACTACCTGTTAGGTAGCGGATTGCCCTATGTTGCCCGGACTTTCCTCCCGTCTGATTCTATAGAGAATACAAACCGGCGACAAGCCGAGCCACTGTTTATTTTTCGACGGACAAAAATACGAATAAAGTTTAAAAGAGCCAAAACTATATATATCAAAAGTTAAAACCAGAAGGCAAATAGAACAACATATCATATAAATACGTACTTTTGCACCGTTGAATTTATTAACACCTTATATAATATGTTGAAGACAATTAAAATCGTTATGTTGTCCCTGGCCTTGACAATCGGTTCAGGAACAGCAATGGCAGCCGGCCTGGTGGATCTTACACAAGCCGCTGAAAGTAGTGTGAACGCTGTGGTGTATATCAAGGTAACACAAACCGGAAAAACACAGACAATCACGTACCAAGACCCGTTTGCAGACTTCTTCGGTGATTTCTTCGGACGCCAGAGCCAGCCGCAGAAACGTGAGTACAAGCAACCGGATAAGCATGGCGCAGGCAGCGGTGTAATCATCTCTGCAGACGGCTATATCGTCACAAACAACCATGTTGTAGGAGAGGCTGACGAAATTCTGGTCAAGCTGAATGACAACCGCGAATTCAAGGGCCGCATCATTGGCTGCGACGAAACTACCGACCTGGCCCTTATCAAGATTGACGGCAAAAACCTGCCCACAATACCTATAGGCAACAGCGATGACCTGAAGATAGGCCAGTGGGTTCTGGCTGTAGGAAATCCATTCAACCTTACAAGCACTGTTACTGCAGGAATTGTATCTGCCAAGGCACGAAGCCTGGGAGCTAACGGTATCGAAAGCTTCATTCAGACAGACGCAGCAATCAATCCAGGTAACAGCGGCGGTGCTCTTGTAAACGAAAAGGGAGAACTGGTAGGCATCAATGCAATGCTATATAGTCAGACAGGCAATTTCAGTGGCTATGGCTTTGCCATCCCTACCACCATCATGAACAAAGTGGTTGACGACCTTAAGGTATATGGTACGGTACAGCGTGCCGTACTGGGTGTACAGGGAGGTGATGTCAGCGCACACATTGATGCAGAAAAGGCCAAGGGCAACGAGATTGACCTGGGCACTGTTAGTGGAGTATGGGTTGAAAAGGTATCTACAGCTTCTGCCGCAGAAGAGGCGGGTTTGGAAAAAGGTGACGTAATCATCAGGTTTGACGGCAAGGAGGTACACAAGATGGCTGAGATGCAGGAAGCCATATCACAGCACCGTCCAGGCGACAAGGTAGCAATTACATGGTTGCGTGACAAGAAGCAGAAGAGCACAACGGTCACGTTGCGTAACAGCCAAGGCTCCACCAAGGTGATGAAGGAGGTTGACATGGATCAGCTGGGAATATCATTACGTCAGGTAAACGACGAGGAGAAGAAACTGATGGAAATCGACTACGGACTGACCGTAAACGCAATACGCAAGGGTAAGATGCAGCAGAATGGCGTAAGCAAGGGTACAATCATACTCAGTGCCAATGACAAGAAGCTCAAGACCCTGGACGATTGGGAAGAAGCAGTAAAGGCTGCAAACCAGAGCAGCGACCGCACATTGTGGATAAAGGCCCTGTCGCCAAGCGGACGAAAGATAGCATTCGCCATCGAACTGGACGAAAAGTAACACCTAACATATAAAATAAGGAGAAGCGCAGTGAAAATTGCGCTTTTCTTTATATCTTTACGCCGCTTTTGTATATCATATAACATTATACGATGATAAAGAAAATTGCTTTTGTGCTACTTGTGGCTTTCATGACCACAGGCGCGATGCATGCCAAACCTAAGAAACGCGTAGTGTATATGTTCGGTGTGAGTGCCAGTTTCACTGACTCCATCGCATATATTACAGACGTTCAGCGTATGGATCCGGTATATATCGAATCCAAGACGGGATTTCTGTACGACCGTAGCATATATTCCCAGCAGCTGCAGACTTTCATGGAAGAGAAAATGGGACGTCCGCACACCACATGCACCATATTCTTCTCAAAGAAAAAAGGCAAGCTGGAAAACAAGTATCTGAAAGTACTTAAATTCCACAAGAAAAGGAACAGCCTGAACATCCGTCAGATGGAAACAGGTATATTCAAGTTTATACCAGAAGAGTGGACCGAGCATGAAACGATTTAAAGTTGCAGAGCATATCATCGCCATTGAAGCAGATGACTGCATTGACGTACTTAATCTGCTTCCAGGCTTCAAGCCATTTGAATGGGACGGTAATGGCGTTGCCGTGCTTACGGTATATGTTTCCACAACCTGGGAATGGGAACTGCGAGGCAGGGAAATTGGCCAGTTTGACGTTGGCGGCACAAATCACGGGGTATACCTCAACGACGACGGAGGCTATCAGTTTGAAGTCAGCGACATAAACGGTCACCTATGTGCACGCATGCAGAGCAACAAAGACTTCAGCAAATGCACAGTACGTCTGTACGAAGGGACATGGAACCAGCAGAACTTCGGTCTGAACAACTGCATGATGATGTCATATGCATTTGCAACATCCGAATCAGACACCATACTTATACATTCCAGCGTAATCCGCTGTGACGGGAAAGCCTATCTGATGACAGCTCCCAGCGGAACAGGCAAGAGCACTCATACACGTCTATGGTATGACAATATCCCCGGTTGCGACCTGATGAACGACGACAATCCTGTAATCCGCATGGTAGACGGTATTCCCGTCGCCTTCGGTTCGCCATGGAGCGGCAAGACACCATGCTATCGCAACGTACAGGCTCCCATTGGCGGAATAGTGCGAATCCGGCAGAAACCGGAAAACAGCATTCGTAAGCTGAAACCCATTGAAGCGTTTGCAATGCTCCTGCCTGCCTGCAGCAGCATGAAATGGGACGAACGCGTTTACAACGGAGTATGCGACAGCGTGTCACACTTTGTAGCCACATGCAACATATGGGAACTGGGATGCCTGCCCAATGCTGCAGCCGCACATCTGTGCCACGACACAATAGCACTTACATGAGGATCCGGACAATCATACGAAGGATTACAGACATGGCATTGAAGGTCGCATTATGGCCAATGCACATGAAATACAGGCATGCAAACGGTACGGTAGGCACAGGTCCCAGAAAGGAAATCCCGAATGACATCCTGCTTGGAGCCGTGCGTGATGCCATACGCGAGGGAAACAGCGCCACCATTCTGGTCAAAGGATGGAGCATGCGTCCTTTCCTGGAACACTTGCGCGACAAGGTCGTACTGGACGCACCCGAAGCACTCCGTATAGGCGATGCCGTTCTGGCAGAAATCACCCCCGGTCACTTCGTCCTGCACAGAATCATAGAGATAGACGGAGATGAGATAACCCTGATGGGAGACGGCAATCTTGTCGGTACCGAACACTGCAGGAAGAGTGATGTCTGCGGAGTTGTAAGACAATATATACGCCCCACACGCACCATCAGTGCAGACGATCCCGAATTAATCAGGAATATACAACGATGGCGGAAGCTACTGCCATACCGCAAGTATCTGCTGATGATATACCGAGCTATAGTATAACAAATTATAAAACATGAAGATAAAAGAAGGATTCCAGCTTCGCGAAGTATGCGGCGAATATGTCATTGTTGCATACGGAATGAAGAACATAGACTTTTCCAAGGTCATTAACCTGAACGAATCTGCTGCAGATATGTGGAAGGCAGTAGTTGGCAAGGAGTTTACAGTCGAAGATTTGAAGAATGCCCTGATGGCCAGCTATGACGTCAGCGAGGAACAGGCATTGGCAGACGCCAGGCGCGTTGCCGCTGAGTGGAAGGAAATAGGTCTGGTATCGTAATACAACGCAACTATGGAGATTATTTGGCAGGATTTAGTCAAGCTGTTCACGGACCTTGCCATGACAGTACGCATTCCTACATCATTCCTGGTAATCGAGTTTATAGGAACGTTTGCCTTTGCCCTGTCAGGAATCAGGCTTGCCAGTGCGAAACAGTTTGACATATTCGGAGCATGGATTGTAGGTATGGCCACTGCCATCGGTGGAGGTACCCTGCGTGACATACTGCTGGATATTCACCCTTTTTGGATGGAGAACAGCATATACTTCATCTGGTGTGCAATTGCCGTAGTCTTTGTACATATATTCAGCAAGCACCTGGTAAGAAGGGAGAACACCTGGTTTATCTTTGACACCATCGGTCTGGCCCTGTTTAACGTAGTCGGCATCGAAAAGACCCTGCAGATGGGATTCCCTATGTGGGTTGCTATTACAATGGGCTCCATGACCGGTGCTGCAGGCGGCGTTATCCGTGACGTCCTGATCAACGAGGTTCCGCTTATTTTCCGCAAGGAGATATATGCCCTGGCCTGCGTTGCCGGAGGCATCGTATATGGCATACTATATTCCTGTGGACTGAACGAAGCGGTCAATGCAATGATTTCAAGCATCGTTGTCATTGCCGTCAGATGCCTTGCCGTCAAGTTCCACTGGCATCTGCCCATAGTAAAAGGCAAATAGCCGTCGATCAGATACCTTAGGCAAATGAAAGAAACCGGAACCATAATACGACTGCTCCTATTGCTACTGTCAATGTCAATTGCAAGGAGTAGCATGTCACAGAATATGGTTTATGACAGCAACATCAGGACTTTCCAAGTAACGAAGGACAGTAACCCTCTGCTACCTGCCGTCATAAAGCTGGGCAGTTCGTCATACATGACATTCTCATGGGACGAGATGAGTCACGACTACCACCGCTACATCTACCGCCTGGAACACTGTACATGGGACTGGCAAGCCTCGGACGACATGTTCGAGAGCGAATGGCTGGGAGGGCTGAACAATCTTCCCGTTGATGACTACCGCACCAGTTTCAATACCACGCAAATCTATACACACTACTCAGTATCCATACCTAACGGGAATACTTCCGTCCTGCTAAGCGGTAACTATCGCCTGCTGGTCTTCGAGGACGGAGAGGAGGACAAGGGACCTGTATTGGAGAGCAGGTTTCAGGTATATGAGGATGTTGTCCCTGTAAATTGCGAGGTAAATTCCAATACTGACATTGACTGCAACAATTCACACCAGCAGGTAACACTGGCCATGCGATACGGAAAACTGAACGTTTTGGATCCCAACAGTCAGATTCACACAGTTGTAACCCAGAACCGCAGGCCAACGCGCACTGTAACAAACATACCGGCAAATATCCGCAGCAATGCCGGTCTGGAGTGGACACATTGCGAAGACCTGATATTCCCCGCAGGAAACGAGTACTACAAGTTCGAAATCCTGGATGTGCACGTAAGCGGCATGAACGTGGACAACATGCGATGGTACGAGCCGTTCTTCCACGCAACACTCTGGGAAAATGTCGTAGAACTGAACTATCTGTCTGCCGAGGACCAGGACGGAGCATTCTACCCCCGGACACAAGACCAGACGGACAACAACACACAGTCCGAATACGTAATTGTTCATTTTGCGCTGAAAAGCCCCAGACTTGACGGTGATGTCTATGTAAACGGACAATGGAGCAACGGAGAATGCGATCCTGTCTGCCGTATGGAATACAACGAGGCAAGCCGCTGCTACGAAGCAGCCATAATGCTGAAACAGGGATTCTACAATTATCAGTTTATACTGGAAGACGGGTCCACCAGAAAGACCATGGGAGACTTCTGGCAGACCGAGAATGAGTATCAGACATTTATTTACTTCCGGGACCAGGGAGGCCGCTACGACCGCCTTGTAGGCTACACCTGCGTGAAATCACGCCTATAGACAACAATAAACGAACCGAATGATGTACACAATTGATGACTGCAAGCTGTTTGACCTGCCCAAGGAAGAAGACCCACGTGGCAGCCTGACATACCTGTACGAGCATGTTCAGATACCCTTTGCCATCAATCGGGTATTCTACATATACGACGTCCCTGCAGGCAAGGACAGAGGAGCCCATGCACACAAGGAATGCTGGCAATTTATCATTGCTGCAAGTGGAGCCCTGGAAGTCTACCTGAATGACGGCACACACGAAAAGAGCGTTTTGCTCAACCGACCGTTCCGCGGCCTGCTGGTTCCGCCCGGAATCTGGGCACAGGAACGTGAATTTACCACTGGCGCACTATGTCTGGTCCTCGCCAGTCATCCATACAGCGAAGAAGACTATATCCGCAACTTTGATGAATATCTGTCGATATACAAAAGATAGGAAACAGGAGTGGGATGCCTTTGTCCATGACGCAAAGAACGGGACCTTCCTGTTCTTGCGCGACTACATGGACTACCATGCGGAACGGTTCATGGACCATTCCCTGATGTATTACGACGACAAGGGAAGACTAATGGCCGTAATGCCGGCTAACGAGGACGGACACATCCTGTATAGCCATCAGGGTCTGACATACGGAGGACTGGTCCTGACGACAAAATCCCGTGCCACAGACGTAGGTACGATGTTCTCCATGACCATAGCGTATTTAAGGGAACATGGGTTTACAGAGTGGTACTATAAGCAGATTCCTTCAATCTATTGCCAGTACCCGTCACAGGAAGACGAATATTGGCTGTGGCGCAACAATGCCTCACTGGCATGCTGCAATCTTTCCTGCACAATTCAAATGGACAGCAACCTGTCGACACCTTGGGAACGCAGGAGAAGAAGGGGCCTGAAAAGAGCAACGGAAGCAGGTCTGCACATTACAGAAGATGCTGACATAGAGACATTCTGGCCAATAATGGTCGAGAATCTGAGAACCAAATACGGAGCAGCTCCTGTCCACACGCTGGACGAGATGAAGATACTTCATTCCAGATTCCCCGACAATATCCGCATCTATACATGCTTAGACAGTCAAGACATCGTGCGTGCCGGAGCCGTGGTATACGTCACAAACCCACAGACAATACATGTACAATATGCACATGCAGACCAAATGGGTAAGAAAAGCGGAGCCATCGACCTTTTGTATGACTTCCTGACTGACAAGTACCATGCATCGGGCTATACATACTTCGACATAGGTACCAGCAACGAACAGGGAGGCAGGTTCCTGAACGAAAAACTAATAGAGCAGAAGGAAGGCTTCGGTGGACGGGGTATTGTCTACAAGCACTGGAGAATCGTGCTATGATTCCATCCTGTCCAAAGGCAAAAGCTCCTTTTGCGCAAAAATATACGGGAAATAGCGCCTGCCCACCAATATCACAGGTATCTCCAGGAGGAAAACCAGCACAATCGTCAACAGTCGCTCTTCGGGCAACACTCTACCCACATAGTATATCAACGGGAAGTGGGTCAGAAGTACAATTATGCTGTAACGTCCTATAAACGATATATAGGGAATTTTTCTCAGCAGCTTCGACAACACAACGACAGCCGCACATCCTGCCAAACCGGCGGAATACATTCCTATTATGGAATATCCGTAGAAGTTCAGGCGGAACCCCGTGTCTGAATAATCATAGTACCACCCGACAAAGGCAACTAAACCGACACATACTGCTATCAGCAGGATATCATATCCAAGTTTTAATTTCTTTTCCGGCTGTATGATATCAGAGTATGTCCTCATGGCATATCCGGCATAAAAGAAGCCAAGACACGTCATAGCCGTCTCCATGTAATACACCTGTTCAACCAACTGGTTGTCACAGCCCTGACCGCCAGGCAGGTAAAATCCCGTGACAGACAGTACTATACAGGCTACAGGCAGGACGTATTTGCCGGGACAAAGCTTTTCAAGCCTCTTACAACCATAGAACAATATGTTGGAATAAAACAGGCTGCTCAGGAACCATATCGGGAAATTACGGAACGTGACGAATCCTAAAACCAGGAACACCAGATAGGGAATGACGAGATGGTTGGTCTTTTTGGTCAGGAAATACCTGAAACTACCGTAGGTCTTGAAGAATATTCCACTCAAGAAGAAGTATAGGGGCATGCGTACGTATGACAAAGTACAGTTCAGTTCCTGAAACTGAACATAGCCGTACTTCTCCTGAAAATGGCCCAGAACCACGAGCACCATGCATATTCCCTTGGCCAGGTCTATATATTCTATACGATTTCTGCCCATTGCGACTGCAAAAATACAAAAATATTCCTTATCTTTGTGCTTTGAATGATTCCTACATATAATAACATACTGAAAGCAACCACACTTTTTGGCGGAGTACAAGGGTTGAGCATAGTCCTGAACCTTGTCCGTACCAAGATTGTTGCCGTACTGCTCGGTCCCGAAGGCATTGGACTTAACTCTATATACAACGAGACCCGCGAATTTGTCCACAGCACAAGCAACCTGGGATTGGATGTCAGCGGCGTAAGAGGCGTCTCAGCTGCCTACGAGAAATGGACAGAAGCCACTGACGATGACGAAAAAGCCCTATGCAGGAGCAATATCACACTACAAGTCGCTGTCCTGCGCTCATGGGTGATTCTCCTGGCACTGTTCGGTGTCCTGATATGTATGCTGCTTGCTGCTCCATTGTCTTACTTCACGTTTGGCGACTTTAATCACACCTGGGGCTATGTCCTGCTGTCACCGGCAGTAGGTTTCAGCACTGTCACATGCGGAGAACTGGCTGTACTTAAAGGACTCCGGAAACTCAAGTCACTGGCAACGGTATCGGTTCTGAACGTAGTGGCAGGAATCGTGATAACGCTTCCTATATATTTTCTATGGGGAATCGAAGGCGTATTGCCAGCCATACTGGCATTCTGTGCCGCCAGCATGATACTCACAATAGCCTTCAGCAGGAAAGCAGAACGTTTCCATGTTGTATATACCAGAAAAGAACTTCGTGAAGGCCACAAGGCCCTGTCAGTAGGTTTCAATTTCGTAATATGCAGTATCATCGGACATGTGTCCATACTGTGCATACAAGCCTACCTCAACAACTTTGCATCACTCAGGTTTGTCGGTCTATACAATGCAGGATACACACTGACAATGACATACGCAGGACTTGTCTTTGCCGCGATGGAAACCGACTATTTCCCACGCCTTTCCGGAGTGTTCACAAACATCAAGGAAAGAACAGACACCCTGCTGAAACAGCAGGATGTTACCATTGTGCTGGTAACACCTCTTCTGGCAGCCATGATTGTTGTATTACCGCTTGTCGTACCCCTGTTGTTAAGCGGCAATTTCGACAGTATAATACCAATGGCCCAGGTTACGACAATCGGTTTGCTGTTCAGGGCAATATATCTGCCTAATGCATACATGTCGCTTGCTGCAGGAGACAACAGGACCTTCCTGTTCATAAATACCGTCGGTGCTATTGACATTCTGCTAGTACTTGTCGGTTACGAGATTTACGGGCTGTTAGGCATGGGTATAGCACTTACCTTCCAGAATCTCCTGGACATGCTCCTTGTAATGGCTATTTCCAAGTGGAAATATGGTGTCAGGTTCACCACAGGACGGATTGCAGAGCTTATTGTATTCAGTATTCTGCTCTTTGCCACATACGCATCATGCCTCAATCTGGACGGATGGCAGTACTGGGTATGCGGCACAGCCCTGACCCTGCTATGTACGGCATATTCAATACTGAAATTCAAACAAGGAAAATAATCCTACCCCACCGTGACAAAAGGCCTTGTCTCCATAATCGTTGCCGCATATAATGCCGAAAGCCTGCTCCCGCGATGCCTGGATTCACTTATTTCCCAGACATACAGGAAGCTGGAGATTATCGTCATCAACGATGCCTCGACTGACAACACGCAAGAAGTCATAGATGCATATCGGGCAAGAGACAGCCGCATCATCGCCCTTGGCATGCCTGTCATCAGCGGAGCACCGGCTGCCCGCAAAGAAGGCATGAAACTCACCAGTGGCGAATTCATGACAATGGTTGATGCTGA
>JAFZVW010000042.1 GCA_017617635.1 Bacteroidaceae bacterium
CTGGCTGATTTCAGCATGTACACTACCGACGTAGTAAACGAGATGCGCGATGAGTACAAGGATGTCATGAGCGGTACTACACCGGGTACAACCCTGGTTGCAAACTGCAAGAAGTACGAGGCCACTTGCGAAGAGGCGCTGAAGGGAGATCCTTCTCCGCTGTCCTACCTGACTCCGTACAAGAATCTGCTGAATGCGTATAACAAGCTGGCAGAGGCTATAGGCTGGCAGGACTTTGACCCGACGGGAATTTCCGACCTGGAGAATAGCGGCGCAGATGCCGTGACCGAGGGTGTGGCCTATGACCTTACGGGCCGCAGGGTTGCCGACAGCACGAAGGGTATTGTTATCATTAACGGCAAGAAGGTAATAAGATGAAAAAGGTTTTAACATATTTTGCCGCACTGGCAATGGTGTTCTGTGCACAGGCACAGGACACAAAGGTGACGATAAACAAGATTACGACGTCACCGTCGACCTACTATGGTTCTAACACAATCTCGCTGGCATACGACGGAAATACCAGTACTTTCTGGCATAGTCAGGCCATCAGCGGCTCAATAACGATGACTGCGACCCTGAAATCCGTAACACACGTGGACTATATCAGGTACACTCCGCGCCAGGACGGCAGCACTAACGGAAACTGGGATCAGGTCAGCCTGTACACGGCACCGAGTACGGCGTCTATCGCATGGACACTGATAGGAACCTACTATCTGGACGAGAGTTCGGGCAACTATGACTTCTCACTTGGAAGCGACGGAGCTGACATCGGACGCTTCAAGTTTGTCATCAGCAGCGGTGCCAACAACTATGCAAGTGCAGCCGAGATTGAATGCTTTGCAAAGGACAGGGCAAAGCAGCAGGCATTCGCACAGTATTTCAGCGACAATGTGTTTACACAGCTGAAGGACGGTGTAACAAGCAGCGAGGGTATCGAGGACGCTGATGTAAGGCAACTGGTCAGCAACCTGCTGGCTGATGCTGACGGGTACAGGAAGTTCCGCGTCGGTGAATACGAGGCTTACCGGCCTGTAGAGGACCTGAGAGCGGAGCTGAGGACATCGGCCATTTACAGCAGCTACGAGAATCCTACGGGTGTCTATCTGAAGACCGGCGAGGAGTGCTGGGTTGCCGTAGAGGGTATCGGCAGCGATGCCGTAGGGCTGAAGATAAAGAGCTGGGGCGAACAGGGTACCGACGCCAGCAGCTACAGCCTGACAAACGGTCTGAACTACATCAAGGCCACGACCGAGGGCAACGTGTTCGTAAACTACTATACGTCAAACTACAAGACGGCACCGAACGTGAAGGTGCACTTCATCAATGCTCCGCGTCAGGGTTACTGGGACAGCAGGACAATGACGAACACTGACTGGAAGTGGATACTGGCCAACAAGGAGGTCGGCGACCGCACGTCAAGCGACAAGACCATTATCATCACACAGAGCGAGCATGCCGAGACTGCCTATCCTGCATACGCCTGGAAGGCCAACTGCCCGACCAACATCGAGGAGACCATGCGTCTGTACGAGGGTGTACAGTGGGCAGAGCGTGACATAATGGGACTTGAGAAATACGGCCGTCAGACAAAGAACCGCCAGCTGTTCTATGTAGTTACAAGCGGTTTCATGGCTGCAGGATACGATGGTGCATGGTGTGTCTACAGTTCGCTGGCAGCTCTTATGAAGCCCAGCAACACCGCCTTTGACCTGTGGGGTGTCGGACACGAATGGGGCCATAACAATCAGATTACCCCAGGCTTCAAGTGGACGGGCTGCGGCGAGACGACGAACAACATCTATGCAAGCTGGGCACAGCTGCACTTCAGCGGCAATGCTACGACAAACCTGCGCCTGGAGGATGAAATAACAGGTATCGACGAGTACAAGAACATGCGCGGTGGTCGTATGCAGGTCTATTTCGAGGAAGGTCTGCGCAAGGGCATACAGTGGCAGTTGCAGGACGGCCCTGACTATCATGGCACAGAACCAGGCGAGGACGGCGGGCGCAACTATGACCATTTTGTCAAGCTGGTTCCGTTCTGGCAGCTGAACCTGTGGGGTACGAAAGCCGGCAAGTGTCCGGACATCATACCTATGGTTATCGAGAACCTGCGCAAGACCTCGTACAGCACATTGTACAATATGAGCAATGGTCAGATGCAGCTGAACTGGATCAAGGTCGCATGCGACTCGGCCAGGATAAACCTGCTGCCCTTCTTTGAAAAGGCCGGTATGTTCAAGGAAATCAATCAGGTTATATATGACTACGGCAATGCACGCAATACCATTACGACGAGCATGCTGAACACTGTGCGCACGTACATCCAGAACAAGAACTACCCCGAAATGACCGAGGAAATCAACTATATCAACGGTCACAACTGGGAGATATACAAGAACAGTGCGAAACTGAGCGTACCTGCAACCATAGGTACGGGATGTACCAAGAGCGGCAACTTTGTCAAGGTTCAGCATTCGTACGTGAAGAATGCCGTTGCATACGAGACGTACAACAGTAACGACGAGCTGATTCGTATCACGATGTACGGTCTGGGCAGTGACGACAACCACACATATACCCAGGTGCTGTATCCGGGTGACTATGATGCCGCGTATATAATGGCTGTAGGCTATGACGGTGAGCGCAAGGTTATATACCGTGGTCAGGCTGCTTCGCTGAAGGCAGGCAAGTTCTACTCTATTGTAAGCAAGAACCAGGGCAATGCCCTGTCCTGCGGTGCTTCGACATCCGTTGACCAGGACGGCAAGTTTACATGGTCCATTGCACGTGCAGCGGCAAGTGCAAGCAAGGCGGACCAGATATGGACAGTGGAATCCGTCAACAGCAAGAAATACCTGTACAATCCGCAGTCTGACTGTTATCTGGGAGGCGCTGCCGGTACGGCATTCACACAGCTGTATGCCTTGGACGATGCCGCATACTTTACATTCGGCAGTGTGGACGAGAACGCCGGCACATGGACTGTGTCTCTTAATGGCAGCAGCCAGTACCTGAACTCATACAGCACTACAAACACCGGCTACTTTACCGGCGGCAGCGGCGATGCAAACAATATCTGGACAATCCAGGAGGTACAGGAATTCAGCGTAACGCTCAACCAGTTCGGTTTCCTGAATGCCTGTCTGCCATTTGCCGTGACACTACCCGACGGATATACGGCAAACGTGGTAACCGGTATCAAGAAGGACGGTGACGTGACCTTTGCTATAATGGAGGAGCTGACAGGTGTAGTGCCTGCAAGGACTCCGGTTATCCTGCTGGGCAAAAAGAGCTCTGCATGCAAACTGACGCTTGTACATGGCGACAATACGCCTGCTCCCGCTGTCAATCTGCTGAAGGGCTCGAACCTGAAGACTACGGGATATGCCAAGGGGGATATAATGTCTGCAGTCGCAACAGGCGTTGCAACCGGCATAGACTGCGCAGTTGGTGCCCTGAAGACTTCGACGCTGACATACGCTGCCGCAAACAAGTCATTCCTGATGACTGCAGATACGGATAATGCCTCGATTGCCTATCTGACTCTGGACAGCGATCCTACTCCCGTAATTGATATTACGGCTGACGGAATCACGGTAAACGGTGTCATCTATGACCTGCAGGGCCGCAAGGTGGAGAAAACGGCAAAGGGAGGCATATATATTATAAAAGGTAAAAAGGTTATAAAGTAGGATGAAGAAAAATCCGAAAAAGACGGGATTTCGCCTTCCCATTCTGCCTGTATTGTCAATCATGTTTGTATTGACATATATCTGGGCAGCCTGGTATTATGGGGATGTGCTGAGAATGGCGCGTGAGCGCAGCTTCTGGGTGGCTTCAGCCGAGCAGATGGATTTTCTGCTTGGTAAGGAATTCGGAGGTCTGTGGTACATCGGAAGACTGTTGCTGCAGCTGTTCAGGTATCCCTGGTTGGGCGGACTGGTATTGGCTGCAGTTATAACCGTGGGCACATGGTGTCTGGGCTATGCCATGCGTTTGTCGCCAAGATGGAGGTGGCTGCAGTATATTCCAGCCGGTGCATATATGATGTATATCGCATACGAGGGCATAAACCTGTTCTTTGAAAACGAGGGCGGCATAATAATGGGCATACCTTTCTGCATATTGCTGATATTGCTGATATGGACTGCACTGATTGCGAGCTTCTCGCGCAAGAGGATGCCTGCACTGGTATGTACTCCCAGGGACGAGACGATGTGGCAGAACTGGTCTCAGGTGCTGATGCTGGTTATCATATTCGGCGCACAGGCTCTGTGGACGGAGGTGCAAAGGCCATATACACGAGTCATTGCGAAGGAGAATGTGTGTCTGCTGAACAGCGACTGGAAGGGAATAATGGATGTGGCACGGGCAAATGCCGGGATCTCACACCGCCCCATTGCGGCGATGTATGCCATAGCGCTTATTGAAACCGAGCAGATTGCCGACCGTATGTATGACATCCGTCTTGATTACGACTCGCTGTACCTGCATGGTCAGAGCGGAGAGCACAGTCTTTCCCTTTGTCTGTATCAGGAGGATTGTGACTACTATGCCGGTTTCGTGCAGACATGCATGCACCATGCCATGGAGCGTGTTACGATGATAGGGCCAAACATACATTCGCTGGAGCTGCTTGCCAAGTGCTCGATACTGCGTAATGAGAACGAGGCTGCATACAAGTATCTGCGCATACTGAACGATGTTCCGTTCGAGGGTGACTTTGTCAGGAAATATACGGCTTACGTGGGTGATTCGGCCATGATAGCGGATGATCCTGAAATGGCCATGATACGCAAGCTGGAACCCATACACGACTCGTTCGAGAACAACTACCAGCAGCCGATGTTCATGGGCTATAACCTGAGTCTGGTTGAGGGGCGTAGCAAGAATGCCCTGTACAACTCGCTGGCATGTTGCATATATACCAAGGTAATGCCCGCATTCTTACTTCGTACCGAACCCCTTCAGGGGCAGACTCCTCCCGAGAACGTAAGTGATGCACTGTGTCTGATGTCTGCAAAGGACCCGGGCATTATGCAGCGTTTTAACGGTCTGGATATCCGGCATACGATACTGGCAGGCAGGCTTGAAGAGATGCGGCCGTACATGAAGGATCGCCCGAAGTATGCCAAGGAGCTGTTCCCGAAGTTCAAGGGGTATTATCCCTACTACTATTTCTTCGGCAACCTGAAGGCTACGAGGAAGAAGAATGATACAGCAAGCAGCAATGCCGGTGTAAACTGAGAACCGGCTGTTAGGATTATATGAAGATGAAAAGACTGATATATTTACTGTTGATACCGGCAATAACGGCCTGCTCGAAGAGCTACGACATCCCTTCGCAATATACGGATGTGGCTGAGCAGGCCCCGATATACCCTGACTACAGGGACATAGTGGTTCCCGAAAATATTGCTCCGCTTAACTTCATGGTCAAGGATGCCAAGGGACTGGTGGCAGTGTTCGAGGGTGAAAACGGAAGTTGCCTGACTGCAAGCGGCGAGGACCGCATTGACATAGACTCGGCCGAATGGCGTAGAATGCTGACTGCCGAAAGAGGCAAGGAAATCCTGGTCACTGTGTATGCCGACATGGACGGATGGAAGCGCTATGCTTCGCATACACTGACGGTTGCCGAGCCTATTGACAGCTATCTGTCCTACCGCCTGATTGAGCCTGGATATGAGCTGTACCGCCAGTTGGGCCTGTATCAGAGAAACCTTGAGAATTTTACGCAGAATGCCATATACGAAAACAACCGTGCATACGAGGACGACAACAACCA
>JAFZVW010000043.1 GCA_017617635.1 Bacteroidaceae bacterium
GTTATCCCTATCGGGATTACGGCTCATCAAGGAAAAACCGTGAAAAGAATGTATTAGTGTTTAAAGGGTAGGGGCTAGTGGTTAGTATGTGTAACATTGTGGCATTTGTTACTTCTTGTTGTGGTTGTTCTATGAATAATTAATAGTTTTTGGGGTAATATTTTTAATAAATAAGTAATCTGTATGAGAATTTATTAGTAATATTGCAACAGCTAAATATATTTTTGTTGTAATGTTATGATTGTCAAACTTGAAGATAAACTGGCGTATATCATTGCCGTGGTCAGTGAGTTTGCCGCTGCGTTCAAGCTGAACCCGCAGCAGGCCTACCGCTATCTGGACCGCTTCAAGGGCATTGATTTCGTGGATAAGTTCTACAACGTGGAGCATACGCAACCGTTCGAGGACGTGGTGGAGGATCTGGCACTGCACTGCCGTAATAATGGAGGAGCGTTGGCATGATACTGTATCACGGTTCGAATGTAGAGATTAAGACCGTCGACTTTTTGGAGTCGAAGGTCGGTAAGGACTTTGGCGTAGGTTTCTACCTCTCGCCGGAGTTAGAGCAGGCACAGGAGATGGCCGATAAGAAGGCAGTCCTGTTTGGTGGTGACCCCATCGTAACGCGCTTTGAGTTTGACGAAGAGGCTGCCATGGCAGATCCCGAGATTGCGAGCCTGAGCTATGAGCATTATTGCGTTGAGTGGGGCAAGTTCGTGCATATGAACCGCCACAACAAAACTCGCAACCAGCTACATTCATACGACATCATCTACGGCCCCATTGCCAACGACAATATAGGTATGCAGATGCGTAAGATTGATGCCAACCTGATTACTTGGGAGAAGTTCGTGAAGGAACTGGAAAACAAAGGCGGTGAGACCTTCCAGTACTTCTTTGGTACTGACAAATCATTGAAATACCTCAAGAAGCTATGAGCAAGGACGTTGAATTTGCAATAGAGGAGCTGGTGAAGGAACTGGCGCTCAGGCTGATGGAGGAACGTGGGCTCTCTATGAAAGAGGCCCTGGATACCATCTATAATTCAGAGACATACACCAAGGTGCTGGACCTGCGCACAGGCCTCTACTCCCAGAGTACCGCCTATGTTTACAGCATCCTTGAAACCGAAATCTTGACCGGGAAACTGGGTTAAGCATAGCACTTTCAATTATTACAGTTTAATCGAAAAATAAAAAACCAACGGGCGTAATTGAGTTTACGTCCGTTGGTTTGGAGAATATTGAAAAAGGTATTGTTGTTTACTTGGCGGTGAAGGTGGTGAGGCTGGTTGTGCCGGTGGCGGTGGAACCGAGGTAGAGGCCGTGCCATGCTGTGGTGGCGTTGGTGGGTGCGCTGGTGGAGTACTTCACGTTGTAGGATGAGCCGGAGGTCATGCCTTTGGCTGTGAAGAGTGCCAGCGTGCTGGAGCAGCTTGCCTCGAAGCTGTATGTTACCAGATTGTTTCCTGATGCGTCTGCCAGTGTGTAGTAGCGTCCTGTTGAGTAGCTGAGGCTGCTGGTAACGAAGTTATAGCCTTGCTTTGCGTTTGAGATAGTGCTGGACGAACTGCCTCCGCCCTGGGCACCGCCTGCAGAAATTGCAATACCTGTACCTGTTATCTGTATGTACGAGTTGTTGTCGCAGTCGAGTCCTTCCTCGGGTGAGCCTGCCGTTGTGTAGGCAAACACGGTTCCGTTGCCTATGGTGATAGCTCCTGTGGTGCCTGCATTGCTGTCCACTGCATCGTTTCCGTATCCGTAGCATACGGTCGTGCCTCCGTTGAAGAATATCTTGCCGCTGGAGTTGATGCAGTCGTCGTAGCACTTGAAGTAGTGCTTACCGCCCTCGACGTAGATGGCTGTCTTTGATTCAAGGCCTTCTGCCCCGTCGGTAGAGGTATATACCTCGCTAGTGCCGCCATAGAGATAGATGGTGCCCTGTACCTTGATGCCCTTGGCAGAGCTGCCGCCGCTTGACTGCTGACCGGGCATACCGCCTCCGCCGGGTCCCATGCCGCCTCCGCTGCTGGCACTGCCAAGTGCGCTGCCTGTGGTTGTAACGCTCAGGGTGGGTCCGTTGCCGTCGCTGGTTCCCTGTGTATAGGTTCCGGCGCTCTTGATGCCCTTGCCGCCTGTTCCGCTCATGGATATGGTGATGGTTCCGGCATTAAGCTTGATGCTGGTATCTGCCTTCAGGCCCTTTGCCGTGTAGTTGTCGTTTGTGCCTTCGACACCTGCTCCGCTGTTTGTTATCTTCAGCGTACCGCCATTGGTGGTGATGTTTGTGGCCGTGATGCCTCTGCCTGCCTGTCCTGATGCGTTGATGGTAACGGAACCGCCATTCTGTACGTAGTCGACGGTCTTGATGGCTGAGCTGTATGATGCATCGCTGTTGATGACCTTCATTGCTCCGCTGGGGGTGAAGGTGAGTTCGCCTCCGTTTATGGTTACGGTGGCCTTTGACTTGATGCTCTTGCTCATCTCGCCGCTGTTCTTCACGGTCACCGTGCCTGCGTCTATGGTTACGTTGCCGTCTGCCTTGATGCCTGCTGCGTTGTAGCTTGTGCCGGTATCCTCGGACACATCCGACGTGCCACCGTATGTGCTTGTAACATTGGACAGCGAATAGGTGCGTGTGCTACCGCTTGTGCTGTAGCTGTTGCTGACGCTGTACCAGATATCGGAGCCGGATGTCGGAGCTGAGAAGGTTGCGGTACGTGGTGTATAGCTGCCGCTCCAGCTCGATCGGCTGTCTGCCTGTATATAATATGTAAGGCTTGTGTCAGCATTCTTGAAGTCGTAGTAGTAGAATGTCACGGTGCTGTAGCCGGATGACTTGGATACCGTGTTGGTGAGCGAGGCAACCTTGGTTCCGTCGCTGGTATAGAGTACGGGATTGGTCCACGAGCTGCTGCTCTGTCCGCCAGGACCGCCGCCACCGCCTGAGGTCTGGAATGAAATGTAAACCTTGTATGAGGCTGACGTTTCGCCTGTAGAACTGCCGGCTGTCTCTGCCGTACCGCCCGTGCCGTTGGCTGTTATGTCAATCACTGTCGTTGCATTCGACTCGTCTATGCTGATGTTGCCGTCTGCTGAAAGTGCCTTGCCGCCTTCTGCTGTGTTAACAATTGTGACGCTTCCGCCTGTGATTACGATGTCGCCTGTGCTCTTTACCGATGTCGGATAACTGATGTCATCGTCCCCGGCAACGATGTTGCCCGTCTGTGTAATGCTCAGGGTTCCGTCGGCAATCCTGACGTCACCTGCTGCCTTGATGCCCTTTGCTGCATCGGCAGTTGCAGTCATGTTGAGCGTACCGCCGTCGATATATACGTTACCTGTGTCTTCGTTAGCGTGCTCTGCCGTTTCGCCTGTTGAAGCAGTACCGCCCAGGTCGCACTGGATGCAGTCGTCACCTGTGCTACTGATTGTAACAGTGCCGCTCTTGAGCTGGAAGTATTCCTCGCAGCTGAAGCCGTCGCTGACAGCAGAGGTGATGTTAAGGGTGATGTTCTTTACTGAGATATACGATGCACTCTTGATGGCATGCTTGCAGTTGCCTGCCACGTTCAGCGTACCGTTGCCCTGGATCTGCAGCTGTCCCTTGCTGTAGATACATGCCTTCTGCGAGCCGCTGCCGTCGCTGATGGTGTTGACGGTCTCCTTCTTGGCGCTGAGCTGTATGCGCTTGGAGTTGGTGATGTTTATGGCTGCGCCTGCAGGGTTTGTGAGAGTAATGCCTGCAAGTGAGACGGTACATTTGTACGAACCGTTCATTGTAAGCGAGCCGTTAGTGCTTGTGCCGCTCAGCTGGTAGGTTATTTCGTCGTCGTTGACAGCCTCGGTATTGCTCTGGTCGATTGTCACATGAGCTCCGCTTACGGTTGCCGTAACGTACTGTGCCACATTGCCTGCAATATGTACTGCTGCGGTTGTGCCGCTGTAGATAATCTGAACCTGATTGTCTGTGACTTCGCTGTCGTCGACGGTCATTCCGCTGATTTCGCTCAGGTTGAATGTCTTGCCCATGACGGTGAGCGTGCTGCCGTTGTTGTATGTCATCTCGCCTGTCTGCGAGGCTGGGAACTGGTATGTGACGCTACCGACCTGTACGTTCAGTGTCTGTGACGCTACAGCCAGAGTCAGCACGATGGCTGACAGAAGTGTGTATATCCTTTTCATTTCTGTGCTATTTTACAGGTTCCGTTCTTGCTCTTGACGATGTACACGCCTTTACTGAGATTGGCGGTACTGACCTTGCGGCCGTTCAGGTCGTAGATTTCGCTTGTCCCGTCCAGCTCGTCAGTGGTAAGTGTCGATACACCAGTCGACTGGTTGTCGTCCGAGAAGTACATCTTGCTCAGGTTGGACAAAACGAATGTCTGGCTGCCTGCGGTGAGGCTTGTGCCTGAAATCGTGATTGTCAGCGACGAAGCGGGAACTGAGATTTTTGCCCCGTCCGTCGTCTGGAATGTCAGCCAGGCGTAATCCTGGGAATGCGCTGCAAGCGTTCCTGTAAGGAGTGCCAGAAGGAGGAGAATTTTTTTCATAGTGGTTAAAGGGTTGTTAAATAGTTGTTCCATGGTTGTTAAATGGGCTTCGCCCGTTCCATAGTTGTTAAATAGTTGTTCCAGATTGTTCCATAGTTGTTAAATAGTTGTTCCAGATTGTTCCATAGTTGTTAAATAGTTGTTCCAGATTGTTCCATAGTTGTTAAACAATTGTTTATCGCGACAGAGTCGCATGGAACTATTTTTAACGGACCGAAGGTCCACTGGAACTATTTGAAGTTTGTTTTCGGGTGCAAAGGTTGAAAATATTTGGCATTTACTAAGTAACATTTTGGCTGATATATTTGGCAAAAGGTCGGATATGGTGGAATTTATGCAAAAAAATGAAGCGTTTTGTATTTGTTTTTGTTTATATTTACGTCAAAATCCAGTATAACATGAGTGACAATACGGATAGACAACCCCAGAACAATTATCTGCTTCATGAGATAAGCGATGTGATTGAGGAACGCGGTACAGTCTTTGTCGATTTCTCTAGCAGTCTTATTCTCAGCAACGAGGAGTATATTTCGCCATATTCCGTTGTAGCCCTTTGTCACAGCGGGTATATGGAGGGCGAATATGACCTGAGGAAGGTGGATTTCCGCGCCCACGACATCTCGGTCATGCGTCCGGGACATATAATCAAGAATGTTGCAATGTCCGATGACTATTCTGCACAGCTTATAGTCACTCCGGTATCTTACCTGAACACCATGCGCAGGCAGTATATGGACCACCATCTGGCTACCCGCAAGTCGTTTGATACGCATCCATGCCAGCATCTGAGCGACGAGCAGTACCGTCAGGTGTGCGATGCCTTCAACCTTGTGCGGACGGCTTGCAGTGTCGAGGGAGTGTACAGGGACGAACTGATAAGCAGCGCATTCCATACGCTGATGGTTTTGCTCAGCACTTACCGGTACGAGCAGCTTGAGAGTCTGCCGGATACTGGCAGACAGTTGTCGTCGCGCTTCAACGAAGCCCTGATAAAGCATTACCGCGAGTCACGCGAAGTGGGGTTCTATGCCCGTATGTTCCACCTGTCGCCCAAGTACTTCTCGACGCTCATCAAGCAGGAAACGGGCTTCGGTGCAGGCGAGTGGATTGACCGCTATGTAGTGCTGCAGGCTAAGGCATTGCTGAGCAGAATGCGCAACCTGTCAATCCAGGAGATTACGGACAAGCTCGGCTTCTCGGAACAGGCCTCGTTCAGCCGTTTTTTCAAGCGCAACACGGGTGTTTCGCCCACGGAATACAGGGAAAGGAGAATTAAGAGAGAATTAAGAGAGATATAAAAGAGATATAAAAGAGATGACGTGCAGTCGCCGATATACACTTGCTGCGGCCTTTGTTGCAGCTGCTTCTCTCCAGGCACGCCCTGCGGGTGATGACAGGCCTGATATCATCCTGTTCATGGTTGATGATATGGGCTGGCAGGATACTTCGGTACCCTTCTGGACGCAGCGGACACCGCTGAATGAGAGGTACGAGACTCCCAATATGGAGCGTCTTGCCAGTCGGGGCATGTTGTTTACACAGGCTTATGCAAGTTCCATCAGTTCGCCAAGCCGCTGTTCGCTGCTGACGGGGACCAACGCTGCCCGTCACCGTGTGACGAACTGGACATTCCGCTGCGGACAGATGACGGACGGGGAGGACGGCCGTCGGACGCTGATATGGAACTATCCCCATGTGTGGGGCAATACTGGGCCTGGCATCGATAACAACTGTGCCATACATCAGGGTGACTGGAAGCTGATATACTACTACAAGACAGGTCGGAAGGAACTGTTTGACATCCGTAGTGACATAGGCGAACAGCATGACTTGTCTGCTGGGCGTCCCGACCTGGTCAGGGCTCTGTCACGTGAACTGGGAAGGCGTCTGCGCAAGATGAGGGCTCAGCGTCCCGTTTACAAAGCTACAGGGCAGTCCTGTCCTTGGCCTGACGAATAAAATATTTAGAATAAATAACTTTAAACCCTAAAAATAAGATGAACCGTTCTGCCCAAATTATCCGTACCAGCATTATAGGTATTGTCGCCAATGTGCTGTTGGCAGCATTCAAGGCCGCTGTTGGCATATTGTCCAGTTCTGTGGCAATCGTTATGGATGCCGTCAACAACCTGAGTGATGCCCTGTCCAGTGTAATTACCATTGTCGGGACGAAACTTGCCCAGCGCCCTGCTGACCATGACCACCCATTCGGCTTCGGTCGTGTAGAGTATTTCAGCGCCATTATAATTGCTGTTATAGTGCTGTCTGCGGGCATAACATCGTTAATCGAGTCTGTCAAGAAAATCTTCGACCCCACAGAGCCTGAATATACCACTGTGACACTGGCAGTCATCGTTGTTGCCATTATTGTTAAACTTGTCTTGGGACAGTATGTGAAACACAAGGGAGAACAACTTCGCAGCGATGCCCTAATCGCCTCTGGCTCCGATGCTTTGTTTGATGCAGTCATCACCCTCTCGACCCTCGTGTCGGCAGGCATCATGCTGCTGTGGAATGTCTCGCTCGACGGCATACTGGGAGCCCTTATCTCTGTTGTCATCATCAAGGCAGGCATCGAGATGCTGGCATCACCTGTCAATGAACTGCTGGGCAGCCGTATTTCGCCAATATTCATAAGTGAGATTAAAAAGGAAGTGCTCGAATTCGAGGATGTACATGGTGTGTATGACATCATCCTTCACAACTACGGCCCCGATGTATTTATCGGATCGCTCCACATCAACGTCTACGATACAATGACTGCACACGATATTCATGGTCTCACGCGCCGCATATCCACACAGCTTTTCGAACAACATGGCATAATTGCAACTGTTGGTGTCTATGCTCTTGCCACAGGCAATAACAGGCGTACCGAACTACAGCAGAAGGTAATGCAGACGCTGGCTGCACATCGTGACATCGTTCAGGTACACGGCTACTACTATTCCGAGGCCGACCGGATGCTGTCCGTCGATGTCGTTCCCGACATTTCCGTACACGACGATGCTGCTCTGGTACGTCAGCTTACCGAAGAAGTACAGCCAATAGTACCGTCTGCACAGGTCGTTATTGTCATTGATCATAATTACAGTGAATAGGATTTGTCAAGATTGATATAAGTATGAAGTTACGTGTTATTTTTGCATTGCTCGGTTTCGCTCTGTGCTCCTTTGCTGCACGGCAGGAGAAACTTGTATCCCCGAACGGGAATATCAGATTGGAAGTCACCGTCGACAGACAACTTACCTTCAGTGTGTTCTACGGACAGGAACAGATTCTTAAGGACTGCCCACTCGCATTGCAGGCGGGCTCACACACCTTTGGCCTTAACCCCCGGCTCAGCGGTTCGAAACGCTCCAGGGTAGACGAGACCATCCGTCCCGTTGTGCCCCTGAAGTTTACAGAGATACATAACAGTGCAAATCAGCTCACTCTTTCTTTCAACGGAGGCATATCTGTTGATTTTCGTGCCTATGACAATGGCATTGCTTATCGCTTTGCCATAAACAAGGGTAGGGGACAGACAGATATCATCAGCGAGGACTTGGGGCTCAACCTGCCCGCAACTTTTATCGCGCATATCTCAAAAACACGTAGCTTCAATACCTCGTACGAACATCCATATACGCACATCTCCACAGCCGACTACAATCCGGGCGACGAGATTACCCATCTGCCCATTTTGCTCCAGAGTCCTGAGGGCACCAAGGTCCTTTTCTCGGAAAGTGATGTGCGCGACTATCCCCACATGTTTCTCAAACCGGCCGACGGCAACGGTTTCTCTGCCTGTTTCCCAAAGTCACCTGAGACCTGGGAGCCCAGGGGCGACCGCAGCTGGAAGGTGACTAAGGAGCGTGATTGTATAGCCAGGACCGATGCCCGTCGTACACTGCCATGGCGCTTTGCCGTAATCGGGGACGATGCCGCCATTGCAGGGAACCAGATGGAGGTCATACTTGGCGGCAAGTGCGAGCTAGACGATACTTCGTGGATAAGACCTGGCAAGGTCAACTGGGACTGGTGGAACCACTGGACGGTATGGGACGTGGATTTCGAGTCAGGCATCAACAATGACACATATAAATATATAATAGACTGTGCATCGAAGTATGGTATAGAATACATCCTGCTTGACGAGGGATGGAACAAGCGCGTACAGGATCCCTTCACCACGCGTGACGAGATAGACGTCAAGGAACTGGTCGAGTACGGTGCCGGGCGCAATGTAGGTGTAATCCTGTGGCTTTCATGGCTCACGGTCGAACAGCACATGGATCTTATTCCTTATTATGCCAAAATGGGTGTAAAGGGGCTGAAGGTCGATTTCATGGACCACAGCGATCAGTGGATGGTCAACTACTACGAGAAAATTGCCCGCGAATGTGCCAGGAATCATCTTCTTGTCGATTTCCATGGATCGTTCAAACCCGCAGGTCTCGAGCAGCGACTGCCCAACGTTATTTCGTACGAGGGAGTCCTCGGAATGGAAAATGGAGGTCGCTGCAAACCCGAGAACAGTATCTGGCTACCCTTCATGCGCAATGCCGTAGGGCCTATGGACTTCACCCCGGGTTCCATGCAAAGTGCCCAACCTGAGGATAATCGCGGTTCTGGCTCCCTGCCTATGGGTTGCGGAACACGTGCATATCAGATGGCACTGTATATTTGCTTCGAGAGCGGATTGCAGATGCTTGCAGACAGCCCTACGCGCTATCTTCGCGAGGATGAGTGCACACGGTTCATTGCTTCGGTGCCGACAACCTGGGACGAAACACGCATTCTCGTCGCCAAGGCAGGTGACTGTTATGTGGTTGCCAAGCGTAAGGGAAAGCGGTGGTTTGTCGGAGCCATTACCGGTGACAGGCCGCAGGATATTGATATCTCGCTGGATTTTCTCACTGGGAACGCACACCTGACCGGATTCCAGGACGGACGTAATGCACATCGCATAGCCGTTGACTACAAGCGTATGGAACAGGATGTGACTCCGCAGGACAAACTCCACCTGCATCTGGTCCGCAACGGCGGCTGGTGCGGAAGGATTGAGTAATTCATAATGCATAATTGGAGATATGAGAAGATTTTCGATTATTGTCTTTTTGTTTGCCGGTATGACGGCAGCATGGGCAAATGACGGTGTATTTTTTGTAAACGGCAACCATCTGGTGCCTGTGCAGGAAACGGATATTGAACTTAACCGCGAGGTACTGACCATCAGCCTGTGTGATGACGGTTATGCAATGGTTGACGTGCAGTATGTGCTAACAAACCGTGGCAAGGACAAGACCGTGACAATGGGTTTCGAGGCTGTAGCACCCTACAACGACGATGTGCCATTCAGCCCGCAGGGAATTCATCCGTATATAAATGATTTCACGGTGGTGATGAACGGTCAGAAACTTGCATATATGAATGCAGTGGTTCCGTCCAAGTACAACGTTGACTGTGATTTCCAACCTCTGAATCTGCAGCAGTGGAAATCGTATGGTGAGGTTAAGATGCGTGACGGCGAGGATTTGCCTGACAACAGCATGCTGTATGATGCCAGTCAGGACAGCCTGGTAGGGTTTGCATACGCCTACTACTTCATTGCACGTTTCTATCCTGGCAAGAATACCATCCACCATACTTACCGCTACCGTTTGGGCTATGGGGTAGGGCGTACCTTCGAGGTTCCGTACAGCCTGATGCCTGCCATGCGCTGGGCCAACCGCCAGATTGACGACTTTACCTTGCGCATCAAGGCTACAAATACTGCCAAGCACTTCTTTGTAGAGGATTCGCTGTTCGCACAGGAACAGTTCGTGGTAAAGGAAGGTTTGGGCAAGATAAGAAAGACAAAATGGTACAACGAGTTGTTTACCGAGATTGCCCTCAGAAACGGTACTGTGGAGTGGCATGCCCTCAACTATAAGCCCAAGGGCAATATGAACATACAGTCTGCCGAGCGTTTGCACTACGACGATTTCAAACTGGGTACTTTCTATGACCGCAGCGACAACTACCTGCCAGGCACTTTTATGATAGACCCCAAAAAGAGCCGTGAGCGTCAGCGCATACTATCCAATCTGCCTTATGCCAGCCGAGGCTATGTCTTCAAGGACAAGAAACTGAAGAAATACTTCAGCCAGTTCTGGTGGTATATGCCTGACCCTCAATGGCAACCCGACACCAGCGACTTCACTGCGCGTGAATGGAAACTGATAAACGAGGGAGAGTGAGGCGCGGAGTTTTAAGTGAAAGCTTTTTCGATAGTCAGTATATTCCTGTTGTTCTCATAGGCATAGCGTACATCATCCATCTTACGGCGTAGGATAAAGATGCCGAGTCCTCCGATGCAGCGTTCCTTCCATGACATTCCGGTGTCGGGATTTTTCTGCTCCAAAGGGTTGAATGGCAAACCGCCATCCTCGAAGCGTATCGTAATGCGGTCGGTCTTGAGTATATGCACGTCAAGCCAGCCATCGTCATGGGGAAGATAAGCGTATGTCATCACGTTCATGACAATTTCCTCGCAAGCCAACCGCAGCGCCAGGATGGTCTTCATGTTGCACGAAGTCACCTCAGGCGACTGTAGGATGGCATCGAGAATCTCGCGGGCCTGTCCCTTGACCGGTTGGAAGTGCAGAGTACTCATCTTCCGACAAGTATGATAATAGAACGCGGACCTACCAACACCTCGTTCTGGTTTTCAACAACAGGTTCCTCGCCTGGTTCGAAGATGTCGTATGGCGTCTGGATACCTGTATTTGCAAAAACGTGCCAAGCCATGCCCTGAGGCAGTTTGGGCAGTTCGAAACCGTGCATTTCCCAGTGCATGTTCATTGCCACATAGATGAAGTCGTCTGGTACACCGTCGTTCTTGGCATATTGACCGTTCAGCATAAAGGCCAGCGTCAGGTTGTCGTGTCCGCTTTCGGGCTGCCAGGCCTTGACACCGTGCCACGAGAAATCCGGGTATCCATACCCCAGATAGTCCTGGTGGCGCAGGTTGTCTTCGTAGCGAAGCACTTTGTGCATGCGACGGAACTTGATAATCTTCTTGAAATAGCGGAATATGTCAGCATTTTTCTGCAGGTCGTTCCAGTCGAGCCATGCTATCTCGTTGTCCTGACAATAGGCATTGTTGTTGCCCTGCTGCGAGTTGCCCATCTCGTCGCCCGACAGTATCATGGGAATGCCCTGGCTTACCATCAGCATAGTGATTGCATTCTTCACCTGACGGTGGCGCAGTTCGTTTATCACGGGATTGTCCGTTTTTCCCTCGCAGCCGCAGTTCCAGCTGTTATTGTTGTTCTCGCCGTCGCGGTTGTCCTCGCCGTTGTCTTCGTTGTGCTTGCTGTTGTACGATACAAGGTCCATCATAGTGAAGCCGTCGTGCGCCGTAATGAAGTTCACACTTGCCTTAATGCCGCGCCCTTGCGAGGCGTACAGGTCGGGTGAGCCTATTATGCGCTCCTTGACATCAGAAAGCACCTGATCGTCGCTCTTCAGGAAACGGCGCATGCTGTCGCGGAACTTGCCGTTCCATTCCGCCCATCGTCCCCATGACGGGAACGAGCCTACCTGATACAGGCCGCCGGCGTCCCAAGCCTCGGCAATCAGTTTCGTCTTGCCCAGGATAGGGTCGTGTGCCAGTGATTCCAACAGCGGGGGATTGGACATGGGATTGCCGTTCTGGTCGCGCCCCAGGATGGCAGCAAGGTCAAAGCGGAAGCCGTCTATGTGATAGTTTGTTACCCAATAGCGCAGGCTTTCGACAATCATGTCGCGCACATTGGGATTATTGCAGTTCATCGTGTTGCCGCAGCCGCTGAAGTTGTAATAATGACCATCGGGCGTGAGCATGTAATATGTCTTGTTGTCTATGCCGCGGTACGAGATATAGGGTCCTTGCTCGTTGCCCTCGGCAGTATGGTTGAACACCACGTCGAGTATTACCTCTATGCCGTTCCTGTGCAGCTGCTTGACCATATTCTTCAGTTCGTCTGCCTGCATGGCAAACCTGCCAGACGCTGCATAGGCTGCCTTGGGCGCAAAGAATCCTACGTTACTATAGCCCCACAGATTGTATAGCTGGCTACCGTTGATGGGCGAGGTGCGTTTGTTCTCGAACTCGTCAAACTCATGTATTGGCATCAGTTCCACACAGTTTACGCCCAGCTCATTCAGATACGGAATCTTCTCGATTATGCCGGCAAACGTTCCCTGATGCCTTACGCCCGAGCCTGCACCGCATGTAAAGTTGCGAACGTGCATCTCGTATACTATCAGGTCGTTGACGGGCGTCTCCAACGGCAGGTCGTCCTCCCAGTCGAAGTCGTTGAGCAATACACGGGCACGGTACTGGTACAGACTGTCCCAATTGGGCTGCTGTCCCCATACGTCACGACCGGTGATAAGTCTGGCGTACGGGTCGAGCAGTATTTTCGACCTGTCAAAGCGATGTCCCTCTTCAGGTTTGAATGGTCCGTCCATGCGGAATCCATATTCGATGTTCTCGTAATCCAGGTCAAAGATAATCATCGAGAATACATTGCCCAGCCGGAACTCCCTGAAGAACGGAATCTCGATAAACGGCTTCTCCTCGCGATTGTGGAAGAGCACCAGCGTGCAGTCGGTTGCATAGCGGGAATATACCGAGAAATTCACCATATTGCCAATGACCGTTGCACCGAACGGGTAAGGCCTGCCTGCACGCAGCTTCAGCCCCTTGTATTCGTGCGTGGGAAAGAGATCGACCCTAAGCATAGTCAAAGAAATTGATAAACCCCGTTACATTCATGATGTCTTTCACCTCGTCGCTGATGCCGGAAAGACAGATTTTCAGCCCTTTTGCAGCTGCCACCTTCTTGGAGCAGAGCAGCACGCGCAAACCCGTACTGGAAATGTAGTTACAGGCACTCATGTCAATCATCACACCGCTGCCCCTCTCCAGGATGCCCATAATGTCGTCTTGTACCTGCTGGTAGTTGAATGAATCCAGCGCCTTGTCTAATTTGTATGTTTCCAGACTTTGTGCTTTGTCCATATTGTCCAAGTTATGTTATCACGTGCAAATATATAAAAAAAAGAACAAAAATTAATTATTTATATATGATGCAAGTTTTATTATGGTACTGAAAGTAATTTTTTGTATCTTTGTGCGTGTGATAGTTGAAATAATATGGGACAGAAGCGTTTTCACAGACATTACGAGACTGCGGGGGTGCCGCTGTATTGGATAATCATTGCGTATATAATACTTGCCTGGTTCTTTCCGGTAGTTGGCCTGATAGCCATCATCTGTATGATTGGCCCTGTGTTGACGAGCATATGGAAGGGCCGTTGGTGGTGCGGACATGTGTGCCCTCGCGGCAACTTGTACGACCGTCTGCTGTCGGGGTATTCGCCGCATCGTCCGATTCCAGGGTTTGTACGTTCGTTCGGGTTCCGCCTGTTCATGGTGTTATTTATCTTCGGCATGTTCGGCTTCCAGCTGACTTACACTGTTCCGTGGAGCGAGGGAGGCTTGGCTATGTGGAGCGGTATAGGACGTGTATTCTGGACGATAATCGTTGTGACTACCATTGTAGGTGTTACGCTGAATTTCGTCTATGCACCGCGTACCTGGTGCTCGTTCTGTCCGATGGGTACGATTTCACGCTGGGTAGCACCGAAGAAGGCTCCGTTGCCCAGGGCGTTCACTAACATCCATGTGTCGGATGCGTGTGAGATGAAATGCAAGATGTGTGCACGTGTCTGCCCGATGCAGCTTACTCCATACGACAGCCGAGGGCAGGAGACGGGTTATCTGCATCCCGACTGCCTGAAGTGCGGCAAGTGTACGCTGGCCTGTCCGACGAAGATTATGGCATTAAGCAGAGCAACCTCGCAGACAGAAATCTGATTTAAGTGAAAATGACAGCAAAACAGCGATTTTATCTCAGTTGGACAGTGATGGTCGTGGCGGCCATCGTTGTTATTTCGGCTAATACCATTTTCGTTCCTGCAACGTCGTATATAGCGTGTGACCTGGGTGTCTCCGAGGCCGCGATGTCGTCGAACATGGTGTTCAGCCGCATCAGCATGATTGTCTGCATGTTCTGCTTCGCGGCTTTTGCCGATTTGTTCTCTTCGCGCCGGCTGATGCAGGCGGGTCTTGTCATCTGTACGGTGAGTTGCTTGCTGAGCGCGTTGGCGAGGAACATCTATGTGTTTGACTTGGCGCAGGTCATCGAGGCTGTATCGCGTGCCACTATCATGCTCACCATGCAGCTGTGGATAGCGGGCATCTCGAACAAGGACAACCTGGCAACGCGCCTAAGTTGGTATACTGTCCTGATAACCATTTCACCTATCCTTGCCCCGTCGGCAGGCGGAATGATTGCCGATTCGGTATCGTGGCAGTATTGTTTTATCGTTTTGGGTGTGATGAGTCTTACCATGCTGTCAGCCGTCAGCGTATTCCGCATTCAGGAGAAAAGTGTCACTGAACAGGAGCAGGTACAGCCAGAGGCGAGGTTTTCCCCGATGGAGACACTGCGGGAGTATCGCAAGGTGATAGCTGGTTCACCTCTGCTGCCACTGAGTTTCTCATTAGGATGGATGGCGTGGTTCGACGGCGGCTTCATGGCTATTATCTCATTCCTGTTTGTCGACGAGTTGGGACTGAACGCTGCTGAGCTTGGCGGCATCATTATGATCTATGTGGCAGGTGCCTTTGCGGGTCGCTTCCCCATCATGTATATCCAGAAGCACTACGGGTCGCGTGTCACATTCCTATACCATCAGGCGGTAGTGCTGCTGGCAACACTGGGCGCACTTGGCTACCGTCTCGTGACGGGGCGCCACGATATCGTGGAGATTGCCGTTGTGATGGCAGTGTTCGGCTTCGGCTTCAGCGGCATGTACATCTACTGTCTGCGCAACAGCATGGTGATTGAGCCGGAGAAGAAGAGTGTCTATACCAGCCTGTTCAACACGGTCTATAGTGTTGCCGCACTCTTGGGTGTGCTGACGATACAAGCCCTGTATATGGCGGAATTCAGTTCTGTGGGCATCTTCCAGACGCTGATTGCTACAGCCTCCGCCTTTATGCTTGTCGGCACGTTCCTGCATCTGAATGCTTTGAGAAAAATGGATAACGACTTATAATTTGGAAAGTATATCATGAATATCGAACCTGTTATCAACAGAATACTTCACCAGGCAGCCCTGACGCCTGACAATGTTGCGTTAGTATCGGGCGATACCCGTTTTACCTATCAGGAGGTGGTGGCTCAAGCCGGCAACATTGCAGGGCAGATAGCCCATCGGGGATTGGCTGCCGAAGACGTGGTGGGCATCCTGATACCGCGCAACGAATGGATGGCGCTTGCCCCTGTAGGCGTGTTGGCTGCCGGTTGTGCCTATATGCCTCTGGATCCTGCCTATCCTGCCGAGCGCTTGAACTTCATGATGAGCGACAGCCATGCCAGGCTGCTGATAGCCGACCGCAAGGTGCTGGAAGGTAGTGGTCTGACAGTTGATGACGGATACGTAGTCACGGAAGATGGCAGGATTCCGATACTGTTTACCGAGGAACTGCAACCAGCGTCAGTAACGAAGCCCTTCTCCTTGAAAGAAGGGATCGGGGGTGAGACGCTTGCCCTGCTCGTCTATACGAGCGGCTCTACGGGTAGGCCCAAGGGCTGCATGATAGAACAGCGCAATATCAGCTGCAACGCGGACGTGTCCAGAAAGACCATGACACTCGACAGCACTTGCCGTGTGGCTTCCTATGCCAGTTTCTCGTTCATTCCCACCGTGCCCGACATCTTTGGCACGTTCTCAACGGGGGGCACACTCTATATCATACCAGAAGATGTAAGGTTCGACTTTGTGCGTCTGGCACAGTTCATCAACGACAATGCCATCACCCACATCATCATGAGCACCATGACAGGGCGCCAGTTTGTGACGATGTACGACTGTCCGTCGCTGCGTTGTCTCTCGGTCGGCGGCGAAAAGCTTTCCCCCGTAACCCCGGCTTCAGGACTGACGTTCCTGAATGTCTATGGGTCGTCGGAGTGTTGTGGCCTGATCACGTGTCACGCTGTCTGCGGCGATGAGGACAACGTACCCATCGGTAAAGCCCCCGGAACATTCCGCCTGTATATCGTTGGTGAGGACGGACAGCCTGTGCCTGACGGCGAGGCTGGCGAACTGTGGGTGAGTGGCCCGCAACTGTGCCGTGGTTATCTGAACCATCCTGACCTGACGGCAAACGTCTTCATCGGAAATCCCTTCAACGATGCCCGTGAGGAAGGCTATGAGCGTGTATTCCGCACCGGTGACTTCGTGCGACGTGACGCTGAAGGTCGCCTGTTGTTTGCAGGACGGCGCGACGGACTGGTCAAGATACGTGGCTTCCGCGTGGAACTGCGCGAGGTGGAGGCTGCTGTCCTCACATGCCCAGGTGTGACAGGAGCGACGGTGCAGTCGTCCAGTGACCAGTTGAACGGCACCTATATCATCGCATACGTCACGGGGGATACCCCTCTTGACGGTGAGGCCATCAAGCAGCAGGTGGCACAGCTAAAGCCGGCATACATGGTGCCGGAGGTGGTGATGCAGATTGATGAGATACCGCGCAACTACAACGGCAAGGTGGATCGCGAACGGCTGCCCAAGTCTGTTCGTAGAGCTTCACAGTTAACGGCTGACACCCGACAGCCGAAGAATGACATGCAACGTGAACTGCACAATATCATAGCTCAGGAAATAGGTACCGGGGACTTCGGCATTGACACGCCGTTGCTATATGCAGGCATGACCTCGGTATCGGCCATCAAACTGGCTGTACAGGTGAACAAACGCTACGGCGTGAGCCTTGACTCAAGGGACCTTGTCAAGAGCGGCAGCCTGCTGAGCATTGAGCATGAGATCAGGAAGGGTGTCACGACCGATGCTGCTGTTTCGTCCGGCAAGGAAGATTCATCTGCAGGGCATCTTAAACCCCAAAGCGTTCCGCTCTCATACGCCCAGACGGGTGTCTATATCGAGTGCATCAGCAACCCTGCATCAACTGTTTACAATATCCCTATTCTGCTGAGTTTCCCTGCCGATATCGAATCCGCACAGCTGGCAGATGCTGTCAAGCGTGTCGTTGAGGCCCATCCGGAAATGAGTGTTCATTTCGTTACTGAGGGTGATACCGTTATGCAGACGCTTGCAGGCATTGTTCCCGTGAAGGTGCCCATAACAGAGATGTCCGACAGGGAGTTGGATTCCTACAAGCATGGGTTTGTCCGTCCGTTTGATCTCCGGAAGGCACCTCTCTATCGTTTTGAAGTGGTCAGGACAGAAAGCGGCAGTAAACTGCTGATGGATGTCCACCACCTTGTATTCGACGGTGGCTCTGCAGATCTGTTTATCCATCAGATTACTGATGTGCTCGGGAATGTTGCCGTAGGGAAGGAAACCTATACTTATTTTGACTTTGTAACCGACCAGCAGAAGGCTGCCGACAGTGATGCCTTCAAGGCTGCTAAGCAGTTCTTCTCCGTGAAGCTGCAGAATTGTGAGGGTGCGAGTGAGATTCCTGCCGACTTGTCCAAGACTGGTGAACAGGGCTTTGTAGGTGAGGCTGTCTGCCCGACGAATCACGACTGGGTTGCTTCCTTCTGCCGTCAGCAGGAGATTACACCGGCACACTTGTTCCTGGCTGCTACCGCTTATGTTGTTTCGCGCTATACCAATAACCGTGATGTTTATCTCAGCACTATCAGCAATGGGCGTTCAAACCTGAAGATTGCAGATACCGTGGGTATGTATGTCAATACGCTGGCTCTCGGGTTGAACATCGATGATGTCACAGTGGGCGAATATCTGAAGCAGGTCAGCGAGACCTTTGATGAGACGATTCGTCACGAGGATTATCCTTTTGCCCGCATTGCCGGCGATTTCGGTTTCCGTCCTGCCGTCTTTTTTGCTTATCAGGTAGGTGTGCTGTCGGAATATTCCGTTAATGGCAAACCTATTGGACAGGAGCCGCTTGAACTGAATGTGCCGAAGTTCAAAATCAATATCAAGGTAGAACCGAGGGGAGTTGTTGTCCAATATGATGACTCGCTGTATTCTGCCCGACTGGGCAATGCTTTGGCAGGGAATATCGTGGCTGTTGCAGAGCGTATGATGGCACAGCCGCAAGCCAAGGTGCGCCAACTTTCGATTATCAGCGGAAATCAGGAAGAGGAACTCCTGCATCTGCGTCAGACAGCTACAGGCGAAGCTCCCTTCTGTTTCTTCCATGAGTGCATCACTCACTTTGCCGAGGTGCAACCCGGGCATGAGGCTCTGGTGGCTTGCGATGCCACCTGCACCTACAGGAAAATGGATGAACTGACCAACCGCATTGCAAATGGTCTTCGTCAGCGTGGGGTGGAGAAAGGTGACCGCATTGCCCTGTTGCTGCCGCGTACCAGCCGTCTTATCCTGTCGATGTTTGGCGTTCTAAAGGCAGGTGCTGCCTATATTCCCTGTGACCCCGACTATCCCGGGGATCGTGTCAGGCTGATTCTGGAAGACAGTGGGGCAAAAATGGTGATTACACCAGAACTTGCCGAGGAACTGCTGCGGACGGAGAATACTGTGCAACCACAGGTATCTCTTACTACCGATGACCTTGCCTACCTGATTTATACCAGCGGCTCTACAGGCCGCCCGAAGGGTGTAATGCTGCGTCACGAGGGCATCTGCAATTACCTGTACGGTCATCCTGCCAATGTCTTTGCCCATGGTGTGCTGACCGATGCCACGCGCATTCTGAGTGTGACGACCATTTCGTTTGATGCAGCCCTGCAGGATATCGGCATGGCTTACTATAACGGCAAGACGCTGATCCTTGCAACAGAGGATCAGGCCAACAACCCGCTTGAACTGGCGAAGCTCATTAAGGATCAGGATATAAATATGGTCAGCGGCACACCGTCGCGCTGGCTGACATGGTTGACGAGTGAGGAATTCTGTCGGGCTGTCGGAGGAGTGAGAATCTGCCGTGCCGGTGGTGAGAAATTCCCGCAACAGCTGCTTGACAAATTGCGCAGTGTCACCAAAGCACGCATTTTCAACTGCTACGGTCCTACGGAGATTACTGTGGCTTCGAACAATGCCGAACTTACCGATGCCCACATGATTACCGCCGGCAAGCCGCAGCTGAACGTAAGGGAGTTTATCGTTGATGCCGACGGCAACGAATTACCAGTTGGTGTAGTGGGTGAGTTGTATATCGGCGGTAAGGGTGTGGCTCGAGGATACAATAACCTTGACGAGATGACCCGTGAGCGTTTCGTGGAGTATCATGGCGAGCGTATCTACAAGTCAGGCGACTATGCCAAGTGGCTGCCTGACGGCAATGTGGTTATCCTCGGCAGGACCGATCACCAGATCAAGTTGCGCGGATTGCGTATCGAACTGGGTGAAATAGAGAATGCCATCCTTCGGGTGGATGGGGTAAAACAGGTGGTGGTCTCTATCCGGCAGATAGGTGGCATGGAGCATCTTTGTGCCTATTTCACTGCCGACCGTAATATAGACATTGCTGCCATGCGTGCGGCTATCAGCAGCCATCTTACTGAATATATGGTGCCTACGGCCTATATGCAGTTGGACGAACTTCCGATGACACCAAACGGAAAGACTGACGTCAAGGCACTGCCCGATCCGGTTGTGCAGACGGCACACGGCGGTTCAGCAGCTGCCGGATCACGCCGCCTTACCGGTATCGAGAAGCAGCTGCAGGAGATGGTGAAGGAAATTTTGGGCATTGAGGATGTTGATATGGAATGTCCATTAGGTATGATTGGGCTTACCTCACTATCGGCTATTCGTCTGGCTATCCTTATCCAGCAGCGATATGGCGTCTCGCTGCAAGCCAAGCAAATGGTTAGGAACAGTTCCCTGTTGAGTATCGAGGACGAGATAGTGGAGCGGTTAATGGCAAGCCATGAACAGGAATCTGGCTCTGCGTTTCCGGCTACTGAAGAAACATCTGCTATGAGCGATGAGACAAATAGTGTCCCGCTATCTTATGCCCAGACGGGTGTCTATTTCGACTGTCTGAAAGCCCCGGAGGCAATACAATACAACATTCCTCAAATGATAACGTTCGCCCGAGGTATTGATACCGATGCGCTGTCTGATGCCATCAGGACGCTGGTAGGCAAGCATCCGCAGTTGACCGTTCGCTTTGAGCAGACGGATGAAGGTATCATGCAGACAGTCAGTCCCGAACTGACAACAGATATTCCTGTCAAGGCGATGAGCGAGGAACAGCTGGAACGGTACAAGCAGGATTTCGTACGCCCCTTCGACCTTGCGACGGGACCTCTCTTCCGCTTCGGGATTGTGACTACGCCGCAGGCAGTCTATCTGTTTTTTGATGTCCATCATCTTGTATTCGACGGTGGCTCTGCCGATATATTCTTACGTCAGCTTTGCGATTTGCTCAACGGCTCTCCCGTCGAGGATGAAGTCATTTCCTATCCGGCATACGTCATGTTGGAGAAGAAAGCGGAGGACAGCGAGGAGTATCAGGTTGCCAAGGATTTCTTCAAGGAACGGTTATCGGTTGTAGAAGCTGCCACCGAGGTACGCCCTGACTTGCAGAATCCTGTGACGGGTACTGTAAGTGAAGCCGTTGCTCCGCTGGATTTCGATAGAATCCAGTCACAACTCTCAGCAATTAATGCTGAACTCTCAACAGTTGTCACTCCTGCACATCTCATCTTGTCGGCAGTGTATTATGCCCTGTCGCGCTTTGCCAATAGTGAACAGGTGTGCATTACCACTGTTTCCAATGGCCGTTCCGACCTGCGTATCCGCAATACCGTGGGTATGTTTGTTAACACCTTGGCGATAACTGCCACGATTGGAAAGCAAACCGTCAGGGACTTCCTGAAGGAGGTGAGTGGGAATTTTGACGAGACGCTGAGTCACGAGAACTATCCGTTTGCGCAGATTGCTGCCGATTATGGTATAACGCCCGAGATACAGTTTGTCTATCAGATAGGTGTTTCCAGCCAACATACTGTCGGTGGCACGCCGCTGAAGAGGGAGGCTTTAGGTATCCAGACACCTAAGTTCCCAATTACCTTCTTCATTGCTCCTATAGATGGTCAGCCCAGTGTCTGTGTGGCTTATGACAATGGCAAGTACTCCGCCCGTCTGATGCAAAGTCTTGCCGATGCGGTCAGGGTAACGGTTGAGCGGATGATGGAAAATACCGGTGCACTCCTGAACAGTATCAGCATTGTCAGCGAAAAGGAGGCTGAGCGTATCATCAGGATAGGTTCGGGTAAGGAAATCGATGTGGATCTGAGCAAGACCTTCGCAAACCTCTTCACTGAGCAGGCCAAGCGCACACCTGATGCGCCTGCTGTGGTCGATAAGGACAGTCAGCTGACATACGCTGAGATGGACAGCTGTTCCAATGCCCTGGCACGTCAGTTGATTGACTTCGGTGTGAAGCCTGATGATTTCGTTTGCGTGATGCTTGACCGAACAAAGGAGTTCCCGCTGTCGGTATTGGCAATTCACAAGGCAGGTGCTGCTTATACGCCATTGGACTTTGAATATCCAAACGAGCGCCTGAGTTATATGCTGGAGAACTCGGAGTCGAAGGTGCTGATAACTACCCACGATGTGCTCCTGGCCAAGCAGAATGAAGGCGACTTCAACACTGCAGCTGCCAAGACCTTCTTCATCGACGATTTCATGGCTGATGTACCAGTGGCAGAGCCTATAGACCTGTCGAATCCGGATGGTCTCGCATATATGATATACACATCAGGCTCTACAGGCAAGCCCAAGGGAGCTATGCTTCATCAGGCAGGCTTGCGCAACTTCATAGCTGTGGTCATCGATATGGAAAAGCTGACTGCAGATGACCGTATCAGTGGACACCGTTCGTTCTCGTTCGATGCGCATATCGAGGATATGTATCCCGTATTGACACTTGGGGGCTCGTTCCACATCATGCCGACAGAGATCCGCAAGGACCTGGCTGCTATCCGTCAGTTCCTGATTGACCATAGGTGTACGGGCGGCGGTTATTCGACAGCGATGACCTGTCTGCTGCTCAACACCTTCGATGACCTGCCTATCCGCTTTACAACGGGTGGTGGCGAGAAGATGGACGGCGTGTTCAGCGACCATATAGAGATTATCAATGTATATGGTCCTACCGAGTGTACCGACGATACCTCTTATTATAGCATTGCTCCCGGATGTCGTGTTGAGAATATTCCCATAGGCTCGAGTGTGGCTAATAACTGGAACTTCATTGTCGATACCTCCGGTAACCTTGTGCCGCAGGGTGTGGCCGGTGAATTGTGCTTTGCCGGTGTGCAGGTGGGACGCGGCTATTGGCGCTTGCCCGAGCGCACGGCCAAGTCATTTGTCGACTGTCCGTTTGTCAGGGAAGACCGCTGGGGACGTCCTGTACGTATGTACCACACTGGCGACCTGTGCCGTTGGAATGAGGACGGCCAGATAGAATATATGGGTCGTATTGACACTCAGGTAAAACTGCGCGGTTTCCGTATCGAGCTCGGTGAGATTGAGAGCAAGGCTTTGAACATCGGGGGCATCCGTCAGGCTGCTGCCGAGGTACGCAAGGTGATGGGAAATGAGCATCTGGTGCTCTACTATACCTTGGAAGCAAATGCTACGCTCAGCGAAGAGGAGATACGTATGGCACTTGCTTCCTCGTCGTTGGCTGACTATATGGTGCCCGATGCCTATATGCAGATGGACACGATGCCGATGACACCAAACGGTAAGATCAACCGCAAGGCATTGCCTGTGCCTGAGATGAAGCGTGCTACCGAGTATGTGGCACCCGTGGGTGAGAAGGAAGAGCTGTTCTGTAGGATTTTCTCTGATATACTGAATATCAAGGAGGTGGGTGCTACCGACAACTTCTTCGAAATCGGCGGTACCAGTATCAATGCCATCAAGGTTATTGTCGAAGCCGGCAAGCATGGAGTGCAGATCGTCTTTACTGACATCTTCAACCTGAAGACTCCGAGGGCATTGGCAGAGTATATTGATGACACCCATACTCCTGATGCCTCAAGAGATAACTCGGTACATACTGATCTGAACCTAACACTATCAGGTAACACGCTGGACAACTTCCTCAAGGGCAAACTTCAGACCATAGGCGATGTGTTGCTGACAGGTGCTACAGGTTATCTCGGCGTTCATGTGCTCAACGAATTGCTGACCAATTATAATGGTCATATACTCTGTCCTGTGCGAGCTAAGGGCAATGACGAGGCTATGAGCCGTCTGAAGAGTATATTCTTCTACTATTTCGACAAGACCAAGGCCCTGAATCTTATCGACGAGCGCGTCACAGCTTTCGCTGCAAAGGTAACAGAGCCCAACGCCCTTGATGGAATCAGTGAACAGCTGACTGTAGTCAACTGCGTGGCCAATGTGAAACACTTCTCGGCAGGCAACGACATCGAGATGGTCAATATCGAGTCGGTACGCCATCTCATCGCCTTCTGTCTGCGTACGGGTTCACGCCTCGTCCACATATCAACGAGCAGTGTGGCAGGATTGAGCATCAACGATATGCCAGGACCGGACGTAAAGCTTACCGAGCAGGACTTCGACATCGGACAGCATGTAAGCGACAGGAAATACACCTACTCAAAGTTCAAAGCCGAAGAACTGGTGCTTGATGCCATAGCCCACCACGGTTTGAATGCCAAGATTATGCGTGTTGGCAATCTCTCGGCTCGTCAGAAGGACGGTGAGTTCCAAATCAACTTCAACACAAACAACTTCCTGGCTCTGCTGCGAGCCTTTGTAGTGATCGGTATGGTGCCTTACGATAAACTCGACATGCGTTTTGAGTTCTCGCCCATCGACGAGGTGGCACATGCCATCATGCTATTGGCACAGACGCCAAAGGAGTGTATTGTGTTCCATCCATACAATACCCACCGCCAGTTCTTCAGTGATGTACTGAATGGATTTGCCGAGGCAGGCATCAAACTGAAACGTGTCGAAATCCAGGAGTTCAATGATCGCCTCAACAAGATTATGGACAACCCGGAACTTGTCGCTGTGCTACGCCCGCTGATGGCTTACAACCTTGGAGGAAACCGTAAGGTCCGCAACATCGAGACCACCAACGATTACACCACGCAGGTGCTATACCGCCTTGGATTCCAGTGGCCTCCCACAGCATCCGACTACGTCCGCCGTTTCGTAGACACCATCGTAGACTTCGGCTACTTTGATGTAAACCTATGGTTAACTGCGTTAAACAGTTAATTCTCAGAGTTGTTCGCAAGAGACTACTTTCCGACGCAGAATCTAATATCTGCAAATATAATTAGGTGATAATCAACTATATAAAATTATTTTAGAGGGACAAAAGTTATGTCGAGGGACGTTTGAGGGACAGAAAATTGGCAAGAATCTGCAAATGACGTTGCCGCCAAAAAAAGAAAAAGCAAACATCTGAAAATATGGCGATGCGTTTCTTTGCCAATTCACA
>JAFZVW010000044.1 GCA_017617635.1 Bacteroidaceae bacterium
CCGTCTTTTCCAAAAAGTGGCTTGCCGGTACGTAACTGCTCGGCGGCCAACTTGTAATCAATCTCTTCGTTTGCCATCATAAAATAAACTGTGTTATACTACTTTTTATTGTAGCCTGACACAGTTTACTTTACACTCTCCTATTTCAGCTTTTCTGCAAGTTCTGCCATTCCAGGCAAGACTATGTCGGCACCTGCGTCATACAGGATTTGGTCTTCCAGAGGTCCCGTGTTGACTGCGATGCAAAATATTCCAGCTGCCTTTGCTGCCTGTATTCCTAATGGAGCATTCTCTACGACTACAGCCTGGCTGGCAGGTAGGGGAGTGGTGAGCCCCAAGGCACGTCCGGCTTTTTCAAGCCCCATCAGATATGGTTCGGGGTAAGGCTTGCCGTGCTTGACATCAAAGGCTGTCACCATTAATTCTTCTTTAAAATGTCCGGGATAGGCGTTCTCGAGTCTTTCAAGCAGGGAAACCTGTCCGCTGCCAGTTACAAGAATACGCATCAAACCTCGTTTGCGCACATTGTCAAGTACTTCTGCAGCTCCCTGCATTGGTAACACGGTTGGCAGAGTGTTGAAGATGTCGCTCTTGGTCTTGTATATGGCAAGTATCTCCTGTTCAGTGGCATCACGTCCCCAGTCGCGTTGCGTAAAGATGTCTATTGTTCCTTCGCCGGTACGGCCTTCGTTCATGTACACCTCTTTCCTGGTCATGGACAGACCATGCTGTTCCATTGCCTTTGCCCATGCTTCAGCATGGTTTTTCATACTGTCAAACAGAACACCGTCCATATCAAACAGCACTGCCTTCAAAGCAGTGCTGTTCAGTTTTTCGTTAAGTTTCTCTTCCAGATTATACTCCATCATTATCCGAATCATCTTCCTCAAAAAGACTGTCGTCTTTTGAAAGTTTATAACTCCCGTCCGGCGCAATCGTCAACAGGAACGGCTGACTCATGTCGCTGTCGGGATAGCTGACAGCCAGTTCGAAATATACATTGCCGCCTTCGACTTTAATGAACCTGCATCCATCCACAATACTGTTGTCAAGGAATTCCTCGGTCAGGTATGACTTGAAGCTTGCCTTTGTAAATGTGTGGCTGAACATACGGCTTCCGTCGCGTGTTATGCCAATGGTAAGTGTCGTTGCACTGAACCTGTCTCCAAACTCGTCAATCACATATCCAAGCGAATCGTTGGAAATACGGTCTATGGTGTACACGTATTTGTGACCACCGGCATTACAGGTGTCAGTTGTGTGCAGGTCAGGTATTTTGCGTGACAGCGTTGTTTCCTGCTTGTCTGGCGTGTTATCTTGCTGGACAGTCTTGTCCTTGCATCCTGTCATGATTACGGCTGACAGGAGCAGTATAGGCAAATGTTTCATTACTTTGTTTCGTCAGATGGAGCCTGGTCAATCAAATCCAGGAACTGATCCAGTTTAGGAGTGATAATAATCTGTGTACGACGGTTGCGGGCACGCCCTTCTGCTGTGTCATTGTCAGCGATGGTGTTATATTCACCACGACCGGCAGCACTCAGACGTTTGGGATTTACGTTGTACTTGTTCTGCAGTTCCTGTACTACGCTGCTTGCACGCAAGGCACTCAAATCCCAGTTGTTGCGAATGTTGGTCTTATTGATAGGTACATTGTCGGTATTACCCTCTACAAGAACTTCGTAGTCGCTATAATCTGTGATTATCTTGGCAATCTTGGACAACGTCTCGCTGGCAGCAGGGCTGATTTCATAGCTGCCGCTCTTATAAAGCATATTGTCGTTAAGGCTGATGTATACCACGCCCTTCAGAACCTGTACGTCAACATCCTTAAGTTCTTCTTTGCTTAGCGAGCGTGTCAGTCTGTTACTGAGAGCCAGGTTCAGGCTGTCGCTCTTACTCTTGGCATCAATCAGCTGTTTTATATACTTGTTGCTCGCATTAATCTCGTCAACCAGCTTGCTGATGTTAGCACCGCCTTGGTTGATACTGTTGTCCAGAGTCTGCTGCAGGACCTTCATGCCTTCCTTCATTTCTGCAATGGCAGCATTCTTTTCGGATACCTGAGTTTCCAACGCCTTGTTCTGGGCCTGATACTTGGCCAGTTCAACCTGCAGATTGTTGTTGTCGCTTTGACATGTCTCCAGCTTGCTTTGTGCAGCAACCAGTTCCTTCTTGCTTGCGCAGCTGCCCATAACTAAAACAGCCGCTGCAGCTATCATACAAAATTTGATTGTCTTCATAATTAATAATGTATAATGTTCTGTTATTCTTCCTTGTTTGCGATGCAAATGTACTAATTATTCTGTTTTCACAATATTTTTCTGTGTTATAATTTGTTGAATAGCGTTTCAAAAGTTTAAAAAAATCCATCGCAAAAATTACAAAATTCAACAAAAAGCTATATCTTTGCTGGCAAATTGACAATAAAATCCATGAGTAAACTACTAAAACCTTCAAATTATCAGCCTTTGCTTGACTTAAAGCAAACTGAGCTTGCAATCAAGAAGATTAAGGATTTCTTTCTTAACAGTCTCAGTTCCGAGCTGCGTTTGCGTCGTGTGACGGCTCCGCTCTTTGTGTTAAGAGGTTTAGGCTTGAACGATGACTTAAACGGTATAGAACGTCCTGTCTCGTTCCCCATAAAGGATATGGACGAGAGCATTGCCGAGGTTGTACATTCGCTGGCCAAGTGGAAGCGTGTCACTCTTGCTGAATATGAGGTTCAGCCTGGATACGGCATTATTACCGACATGAATGCAATCCGCGCAGACGAGGAACTGGACAACATCCATTCCCTGTATGTAGACCAGTGGGACTGGGAGCGTACCATGACTGCCGGGCAGCGCAATCTGGCATTTCTTCGCCGCATTGTCAATAAGATCTATGGCGCTATTTTGCGTACGGAGTTTTTTATTTGCGAGACATATCCGCAGCTCAAGGCCTTCCTGCCCGAGGATGTACACTTCATCCACAGCGAAGAACTTGTCCAGATGTATCCGGGTAAGACAGCCAAGGAGCGTGAGGACCTGATATGTCAGAAATATGGTGCGGTGTTTATCATTGGCATAGGTGGTAAGCTCAGTGACGGTAAGGAGCATGATTTACGTGCCCCTGACTACGACGACTGGAGCACACCCAACGAAGACGGTTTCTATGGCTTAAACGGTGATTTGTTAATCTGGTATCCTATTCTTGGACGCAGCATCGAACTCAGTTCAATGGGTATCCGTGTCGACAAGGCCGCTTTGGAGCGTCAGTTGGAACTTCAGGGCAAGACCGAGCGTCGCAATCTCTATTTCCACCAGCGTCTGTTGAACGGGACTTTGCCACTCAGTATAGGCGGAGGTCTTGGTCAGAGCCGTCTGTGTATGGTTCTTCTGCACAAGGCTCATATCGGTGAGACCCAATCCAGTATATGGCCTGACGAAATGCGTCGGGAGTGCAGGGAGTTAGGCATGACATTGATCTGATAACACAGCATTAAAAAAAATATCTCCACGGGATGCCTGTGGAGATATTTTTTTTGTTTATAGGATTCCTGTCTATCTGACAGAAATCTTGCGTCCGTCTATGATATACAAGCCAGGTGCCAAGCCTGTTGTGCTCTGCAACAACGGTACCTGCTTGCGCATGCGTATACCATTTATGGTATAAACGTCCACCAGGCGGTTAGGACCTTCAGGATCGTTCATCAGGCTCTGTACGTCAGTTGGCTGACCGGGATCTGTAGGTTGGACAATATCGTCCTCGTAGATGTCAGCATATTTTGCCAGATTACTCCAGAGGTAATTATATCGTGTGGTCAGCCAGTTTTTGGCATTTGACGTCTGTGTGTCATAGTTTTTGCCCTCTCCGCTCCACTGGCTTGCATTGTGCAGTATTGATGGCTGAGCATAATTATAGTAGTCGTCAATATGTTCCAGCAGGTCAGTCAGGCCGTCGTGGTCTACGTAATGCCGCCAAACCTTGTAATATGCCTGTTTGGCCAATGTAGACGAACGCAGTGCATCAAAGAAAGGATAGCCAAGGTTGCTGGCTGTACAGCCATAAAAGATATCTGTGTCAGCATTATAAACGTAGTATTTGTTTGTGCCGTCGTATCCGTATGCCCAGTCAAAATCCCAAACAGGACCGAATTGCCAGGGAGCTCCGTTCTGGATGTCCTCGTTGTAGACATACCAGCTCTTGGGGTGTTTGCACTCCTGATTACGTACTAGATCATTGACGAACCATGCACGTGCCCATGCATCCATATCAACATAATCGGTATATTGCTCATACTTGCCTGCATTATATGTCGGGCCGTTTATAAGCAGTGATGCTATATTGTTGAAGCTGGTCTGTATCTGACTTTCGGTCAGCGTACGTCTGTCGTCAGATTCCTCTAGGTCGGGGTATTTGATATTTGTAGAAATGCTGTACTGGTCTGTTTTGAACTTGTGCGTCTCGTCATAATACGTATCCAGTTCCAGCAGACAGACATTCGCCTCTTTTACAAGCTTTTCTTCTGCCAACTGGTCTTCTGTCCAGCCTTCGTATTCCGGAGCTGTTTTGTCTATGGTTACATCAATACTGTTGTTTGCGATACCGACTTTTTCTGTCAGGTTGTAACTGCCGCGATAGTTGCCGTTGACATATAGTTCTACAGGAATGATGTGGTTGCATGCCAGTGAACCTACCTGATCGGCAATCTTCATTGCTATGGCGTTGGTTGCCATACTGCCGGTCTGTTTGTTTGCTAACAGCACCCAGTTCTTACCTCCGCTTAGTCCGCACATTTTAACCTTCTCCGGGAATTTCATACGATATGGATTCTTGCTGTTATAAGAGCCTGACCAGGAGGAATTGCCGCGTCCTTTGACTTTAATGGATGTTGCAGGGATGTCTTCCCATACACCGGCTCCGTCCATTGTAAATGTGGCATTGTGCCAATTGTCTTTACCATTCATACCAATCCAGTGGGAATAGTCCCATGCTGACGATGTATTCCCGTCACCGAAATTGATTGCCAAGTCAATACGTGGAACACTATACTCGGTAGTCGGATGGTCTGTCGGATAATCCACAATCACCTTGTAGGTGCGGCCAAAAGGAACAAATTTCTGCTCGTATACAGCCGGCTGCAACAATACAGGTTCCTCGCTTTCTTCCTGATAGTTAGGATCAGGTGTTGCCTTGTACATACTGAATTCAGCGAAAACGAGGTAGTTTTTATTTCCGGAAGCAGTTAATTGAATACGGAATTTGCTATATGGCTGTTTCATTTGTATGACATTGGAAAGGAATGATGTCGACAGTTTATCCGGGATGTCATCGGTCTCCTTTTTGTAATGTTTGATATCTATCCAGTTTGTCCCGTCGTTGCTTGCTTGCAGGATAAATCCAAGAGGAGCATATTTGTCATCAGTATTTCGTGTAGTATATCCGAATTTGAATGCCTCCAGTGGTTCAGCCGGTTCGATTTGCAGGTAAGGCCATACCGTATATCCGTCCCCCCAATATCCGCCAGCTTTCCATGTTGGCTGGACAGAGCCCCATCCAGTGTGGAAACAAGTCTCAAGATTGTTATCTACGAGGCTTGCGACTCCTTCATTTGGTTGGTTACTTGGATAGTCTGTTGAGAAGTTGTCCGCAGTGAGATTCAGTCTTGTCAGTATCCATTTGTCGTCTTCGTTGACGGTTCCTGGCGTACTCCATATTTCATCCTGAACCTTGCGTGTCTGGTAGATATAATTCTTGGGATAGGCTACCGTGTATTCTACAGGTGTTTCGAACCTACGGCTTGTCTGTTTGCTGATCTGCTGTACGCCGTCGACGTATGCACTGGCTCCTTCCGGCAGTTTGAAACTTGGAATCAGGCGCTTGCCTATAACTGCAGCAGTTACGCTTACCTTGTTATTGGTATTGTCGATAGTTCCTTCTGCATCATCAAACAACTGGTCGTTGAATTTGTTGTTGAACTTGAAACTTTCGAATGTAGGCAAGTCACCTATATAGTTGTCCTGAATGCTGGACAGTTCCGAGTCTGCCAGCTTAAATTCATTATCTCCCAACAGGTTCCATGTGTGGACTTTGCCTACATGAGTATATGAAACTATATATTCCGTGGGAATCACTACCAACTCTCCGTCGTTTTTGTAAATGTATTTACACTCCTTTGCGTCTTCGGTTTTAATTGTCACCTGACAACTGGCGCTTTTGCCGTTATGCGCAGTTGCAGTGATTGTAGCCGTACCGGCACTGACTGCTGTAACAAGTCCCGAACTGTTGACTTTGGCAGTGAACGGATCGGTTGAAGTCCATGTCAGCGTCTTGTTTCCGGCATCTGCAGGCAGAATGGTTGCGGTCAACTGCCCTGTCTCCGATTCCTTAAGTTCCAGCTTGGCTTTGTCAAGGGAAACAGAAGTTACCGGTATTGGATTGATAACAGTGACTTGACATGTGGCAGAATTGGAACCCCATTTTTCCTGAAAAGTAATCGTACATGTGCCTGGAGAGATGGCAGTGACCAGTCCATCGGTTGTAACTGTGGCAACGGCTGTGTTGCTGGACGAGATATTGTACCAGTTTGTTCCATCTACACTTCCGTTGTAATAGACTTTTAAAGTATAAGTCTCACCAATGTTAAGTTCTAAGGAACTTTTGTCCAAAGTGACACTTTGTGCAACGGTATTCACTATTACCGTGACCAGAAACAGAGTAGTGGTTAATAGTCTTTTCATATTTGTTGTGTTTTATTTTCTTTGTATGCTACATTATTGCATGCCAAAATTATAAATAATTGTTGTATATTTGTGCCGTTTTTATGTTATTGATACTTAAAAGCGCTGTTTTTTAACATTATATTATGGATAAAACGTGCAATTCAGGAGTTGAGCAGGTCGTTTTTCGCCGTTTTGGCAGAAAGGGATGGTGCATCTTCCGAAGTCTTTCGCTCAACATCCGTATTGGTGTGCTGAGTGTCGCCACTTTGGCTACGGCAATATCGTACAAGGCTCATGCCGAGGTTATCAGCAATGAAACTTATGCCGCTGTGGACGATGATGAAACGGATTTGGACGAAGTCACTGTTCTGACTGCAATTGCTCCGCTGACTATGTTACAGTCAGCCCGGATTGTTACGGTTATCACCCGCAAGGAGATTGAACAGGCGGGAGCGACAACCGTCAACGATCTTCTGAAACTGGCCTCGGGCGTAGATGTACGACAACGTGGGGGCTGGGGAGTGCAAACGGATATCAGCGTGGATGGTGCGTCATACGAACAGGTGACAGTTTTGCTGAATGGTATGAATATTTCCAATCCTCATACAGGTCACCTTTCTGCGGATTTCCCCGTGACTGTATGCGATATTGAACGTATCGAGGTTCTCGAAGGGGCTGCAGGCCGTGCGTACGGAACACATGCTTTTGGGGGTGCAGTCAATATTGTTACCAAAACACATTCTCACCAGATATCAGTTGACTCAGTAAGCCGGAAATCCTGTTGGGAACTTGAATTAGGCGCCCAAGGCGGTATGCATGGAACTGTATTAGGGGATGGCCGAGCAGGATGGCAGAAAGGGAAATTGTACAGCAGTATGTCTTTTGCAGGCGGACGCAGTGCTGGCGGCGTTCCTAACAGCGACTGGAAAAAGGGCAATGTATATGTGCAAGGTAGTTATTCCCTGTCCCGTTCGGTTCCTGCTGATGACTCCAGACTGTTCTGGCAATTGGGATACAGCGGTAAGTCTTACGGAGCAAATACGTTCTATTCCGGTTCCAGCAATGACCAGTTCGAATCAAATGACCGTATACTTTTGAATGTGCAGATGGACGCAGGGAAAAAGGTGCATTTGTCTCCATCTGTCTATTGGATTCGCACATACGATGATTACCAGTGGCACAGAGGTACTCCGACCAATTCGCATCACAGCGATGTATATGGCGTGCGTCTTAATTCCTGGTTCCGGTGGGCAATATGTCGTACTGCCTTGGGAGCAGAGATGCGCAGGGAGGGCATTGTGTCTACATCGCTAGGTAATCACAGTCGTACCAACCTGTCGTTCAATCTTGAACATAATGTCTTGCTCAGGAAATGGACATTCAGTATGGGACTTTCTGCCGTGATGAACACCGGCATTGACAAACGCTTCCGTTTTTATCCGGGAGTTGATATGGCATTTCGTCCGTCTGATGGCTGGAAGATACTGCTGTCGTACAATATGGGGCTGCGAGTGCCTACATATACAGACCTGTATTATTCCAGCCCGGATATTTCGGGTAATGCGAAACTGAAGCCTGAGAGAAACCAAAGCCTTTCGCTCGGTGCGGTTTGGAGCATGCCATGGATTGTGGTTAAGACCAAGGTGTTCTATAACCATGGCACTAATATAATTGACTATGTCAAGGAGTCGTGGCAGGATGCTGCTCATGCAGATAACTTTGACCGTGATGTCATAGGTGTCAGTGCCGAGGCAAGGCTCTCTTTCCGCAATTTGGCAGCCAGCCCTGCAACGGCATCATGGCTGCCTGATGTTAATGTGTCATACACATATCTGTACCAGAAACGCAAGGATGCAAGGTATCAGGTTTTTACGTCCCTGTATGGTGATGACTATCTGCGACATAAGATGGTGTTTACCGTCGGTCAAAAAGTATGGAAACGTCTTAGCCTGACTCTTGGACTGCGTGTTAAGGACCGCATGGGGGCATATCAGGTTTACATCGGTACCCGGCCCACGCCCGAACTGCGTAAATATGTAGCAAATGCAATGCTGGACGCAAAAATACAATGGACAGGCAAACACTGCGAGTTTTGGATTAAGGGTGAAAACCTTACTGATAATCATTATCAGGATATAGGCAATGTTCCTCAGCCCGGAATATGGATAATGTCGGGTGTCAGGGTTAAATTGAGTATCTAACAGAAAAAATCTCGGGGCTGTTACAAGGCACTCGGGATTTTTTTTCTATATTTGCCACGCATTATTTGCAGGTATAGTTACATGATACGATTCTACGCTTTGATTTTAGCCTTGATATGGGCTTTTACGGCAAGTGCCTATACGGTTGTGATTGATGCCGGGCATGGAGGCCGGGATGCCGGTGCCTTGGGACTGGTCACAAAGGAAAAGCATATCAATCTTGCTGTTGCTTTGGCATTGGGCAAGATGATTACAGAAAATTGCCCGGACGTTAAGGTTGTCTACACCAGACAGACAGATGTCTTCGTGGAGTTGAACGAACGCGCAGCCATTGCCAACCGCGCAAAGGCGGACCTGTTCATATCCATACATACCAACAGTACGGCGGCAGGAACCAAGGGAACTTCGGTCCATGGTACGGAGACATATACATTGGGCATGCATCGTGCCAATGACAATCTGGCTGTCGCAAAACGTGAGAACAGTGTTATCATGCTGGAGAAGAACTATGAGCAGAAATACGAGGGCTTTGATCCGCGAAAGAGTGAATCATATATTATTTTCGAGTTGATGCAAGACCGTAATATGGCCAGTAGCGTTAATTTCGCCAGGAACGTACAGAATCAGTTCCAGCAGACGGCATGCCGTGTCAACAAAGGAGTCTATCAGGCAGGTTTTCTGGTTCTCCGTCAGACAAGTATGCCAAGTGTGTTGATTGAATTAGGATATATCAATAATGCCAACGAGGAGTCATTTCTGAATTCGACCAGCGGTCAGCAGAAGATGGCACAAAGCATATTCAATGCATTCAGACAATATAGCAGGAAATGAAAAAAGAATACAAGATAGGCATCGCAGGTATAGTTGCGCTCGTTGCCCTGTTTATGGGAATACGTTTTCTCCAGGGCAAGGATTTGTTTAACACCAATTACAAGTATTATGTGTCGTTTGTGAATGCCAAGGGACTGGCTCGCAGTTCCAAGGTATATGCCGACGGTATACAGGTAGGAATCGTATCCGAGATTCTGTACAATTACGAGAAACCACGTCAGGTTTTGGTGGAAATCAGTGTCGATCCGCGACTTGTCCTCCGTCCCGGTACACGCATTCAGTTGGATTCGGGACTGATGGGAGGTTGTACGCTGAACATATATCCCAGCGGTGATTCGGGTAAGGCCTATCAAAAGGGTGATACAATCCCGGGATACGAGAAGACTGCTATGCTGGACAAGGCCGCAGAGGTAATTCCGGATGTACAGCAGTTGATTGCCAAGGCAGACACGCTGCTGACGACACTTAATCGCGTGGCAGGTAATCCCGATATTCCTGTTGTTATCAGCAATGTCAGGGAGGTTACGGCAGACTTGCGCGTAACGACACAGAGACTGAATGACCTGCTGGATAACGATGTACCTATGTTGTTGACGACGTATAGCCAGCTCGGTGAACATACTACAGCATTGGTTGATCATTTCAAGAAGGTGGACATACGTCCGACAATTGACAGTGTTAATTGCACATTGTCCAACGTGAACAGTCTGATGGCAAGAATCCAGAGCAACGAAGGAACAATAGGAGCGTTGATAAACGACCGTTCGATGTACAATAATCTGAATCACACAATCCAAAGTGCTGATTCCCTGGTAACTGACATCAAGGCACACCCCAAGCGATACGTTCATTTCAGCGTATTTGGCAAGAAGGACAAGTAAGTAGGCATTAACATATATTTAAAATATTCTTTGCTTCAGTGCTTGTTTAATTTAGAGAATCTGACTATATTTGCAATCCGAATTTACCAGATAACAGAGAATGGCATCCAGTAAGGTTCAGTGGCAGCGTTGCATGGAATTATTTCGCAACCACCTGAACGAACAACAATATTCAACATGGTTCGCACCATTGAGATTCAAGTCCTATGATGCTGAAACCCAGGAACTGACTATATTCATACCCAGTCAGTTCTTCTATGAGTATCTGGAGGCTAACTTCCGTCGTCTGCTTTATATGGTATTGTATCATGTCTTTGGTCAGGGTACACGTCTGCTATACCAGGTTGCGGTAATCCGCAATGAAAAGGTTGATGTGCCAAGTCAGGGGCCGCGTATTGATGTCAACACCAATATTGAGGACGAGGATGTCCGTGTGATTCCCAAGGTAATCAGGAATGTCGTACGCAAGGATGACTTGGATCCGCGTCTTAATATCGAACAGACATTCGACAACTTTATCGAGGGTGTCAGCAACCGTCTGGCACGCAGTGTAGGCCAGGCTGTTGCCGAGGATCCTGACCGCAAGACATTTAACCCGTTGTTTATTTACGGCCCCAGCGGTTGCGGCAAGACTCACTTGGCAAATGCCATAGGTGTGCGTCTGAAGCGTCTGCATCCTGACAAGCGTGTACTGTATGTTGCAGCCCATGAATTTCAGGTGACGTTCGTGCAAGCGCGTATAGACAACAAAATCAACGATTTTATCAATTTCTATCAGGGTATAGACTGTCTTATTCTGGATGACGTTCAGGAATTCAGTGGAAAGACGGGTACATTGGAAGCGTTTTTCCATATATTCAACCATCTTCATCTCAATGGCCGTCAGATTATTATGACAAGCGACCGTCCGCCGGTTGAACTCAAGGATATGGAAGAGCGTATGCTTACCCGTTTCAAGTGGGGAATGCTGGCAGAGTTGGAGAGCCCGGACGGACAGTTGCGTCGGGATATCCTGCATATGCTTATGCGACGTGACGGATTGTTGATACCAGATGACGTGATAGACTATATTGCAGCCAACATACAGGACAATATACGCGAGTTGGAGGGTGTGGTACATTCTTTGCTGGCATATAGTGTGATGGGGAATAATTCGGAGATTAATCTCGATTTTGCACGCCGTATTGTAAAAGCTAATACAAAGCGTACACATCGCAAGGTCACAGAGGAGGACATCGTAGAGTGTACATGCCGTCATTACAAGCTTACCCAGGAAGAAATAATCGGAGCCTGTCGCCGTGCTGACTATGTTCAGGGCCGTCACGTAGCAATGTATCTGATACAAAAGCATACGGGCAACACCGTGAAGCATATCGGTTCAGTTTTCGGTGGTCGTACCCATACTACAGTCTTGCATGGTATTCAGCAAATAGAGAAACGGTTAAAGACGGACTCTGCATTCCGCAAGGAGTTACGTGATATCGAGAAGACTTTCTAATTCAGAATATGTACGATTTTTCCCAGCGTAGGAGCATTCGCCGTTATAAGACTCAGGATGTCAGTGACGAGCTTCTAAATTCCCTTTTGATGCGGGCATCGCAGACTCAGACAATGGGCAATCTTCAATTATATAGTGTTGTTGTAACCCGTAGTGAAGAGATTAAGCACCAGTTGAGTCCTGCACACTATAACCAGCTTATGGTTACACAGGCACCTGTCGTCTTGACATTCTGTGCCGATTTCCGTCGTACCACAGACTGGGCGTTGCAGCGTAATGCCAATCCGGGTTATGATAACCTGCTGTCTTTCCAGAATGCATGCACTGATACGCTGTTGTATTGCCAAACCTTTTGCAATATGGCAGAAGCCGAGGGGTTAGGACTCTGTTTCCTTGGAACTACGTTGTACAACCCGGATGCTATTATTGATATACTTAAGCTTCCTCTGCTGACATTCCCTGTGGCTACGATTACACTTGGATGGCCAGACGAGGAAGGTAAGGTCAGTGACAGACTGCCATTGTGCGCAATACGTCATGACGAGGTGTATCGCCCATTCAATGCCGGGCGCATAAATGCAAGTTATTCTGCGCGTGAGGCTTTGGAGGAAAACCAACGGTTTGTAGATGAGAACCACAAGGATAATCTGGCCCAGGTGTTCACCGATGTCAGATATACTGCTGATGACAATCTCAAGATCTCTGTAGCTTTGGAAAGAGCGATGCGCAGGCAGGGCTTCCTGAGCAGCCTTGGAGAAACGATCGAAGACTGATGATTTGCAATATTCACATTCAGGAACTGCGTATCCCGGCACACCATGGAGTGTTGGAGCAGGAACGTTTGGTCGGAGCAGATTTTCTGGTTACTATAGATGCTGATGTTGCTGTCGGGGACAGTGCCTTGACGGAAGATAATCTGGAAGGTACAGTGTCCTATGTTGATGTGATAGATGTAGTTAAGAAACAAATGAGCATACCTTCCAATCTGTTGGAACATGTTGCTCACCGTATTGCAACCGGACTGCTTGACTCATTTTTGCAAATTGTGAGCGTCACTGTACGTGTAGACAAGGAAAATCCTCCGTGTGGTGTGGTCGCATCGGCAATCGGAGTACAAATGACATTGCACAGATAGTCAGCCAGGCGTGTACATAATTTATTAGGTAATAAGTAAAATAGGAGAGATAATGGAAAATTTAGGTATTGGTTTGCAACTCATGATTGTGGGTATGTGTACCGTATTTCTCATACTGATTATTGTTATTTATGGTGGTAAGTTGCTTATAATGGCAGTAAACCGCTTGGCTCCTGAGGAAATGGCTGCTGCCAGAAAGACAGCACAGTCTCAGGCTGGTACTGCATCTCCATCGACAATGGCAGTATTAAACGAGGTTGTAAAACAGTTGACTGGCGGTAAGGGTCATGTATCCTCGGTCAGGAAAATTTAAAAAATGAACAGAAACAAGATATGAAAGAAGTTAAGTTTAGTCTGGTCTTCCGCGACATGTGGCAGAGTGCCGGTAAGTATCAGCCCCGCGTAGATCAGTTGGTAAAGGTGGCCCCTGCTATTATCAAGATGGGATGTTTTGACCGCGTTGAGACAAACGGCGGTGGTTTCGAGCAAGTAAACCTCCTCTATGGCGAGAACCCTAACAAGAGTGTTCGCGAGTGGACAAAGCCCTTCCACGAAGCAGGTATTCAAACTCACATGCTGGACCGCGCTCTGAATGGTCTGCGCATGAGTCCATGTCCCAAGGATGTACGTAAGCTCTTCTACAAGGTCAAGAAGGCTCAGGGTACAGACATTACACGTATTTTCTGTGGTCTGAACGATACACGTAACGTAATCCCCTCTATTCAGTACGCTAAGGAGGCAGGCATGATTGCTCAGGCCAGTCTCTGTATCACATACAGCCCCATTCACACCGTTGAATACTATGTGAATCTGGCTAAGACCTTCATCGAGGCTGGTGCCGATGAAATCTGCTTGAAGGATATGGCCGGTATTGGTCGTCCCGTTTCTTTGGGCAAGATTGTTGCCGGCTTCAAGGCTTTGAAGGAAGACATCGTTATCCAGTATCACTCTCACGCTGGCC
>JAFZVW010000045.1 GCA_017617635.1 Bacteroidaceae bacterium
CTTATCGATATTATTCGTCTTTTTCCAAGGAATTGTCCTTGCCATCAAGTAAATAGTCGCTGGCTTTTGCAGAATGGTTCTGCCTTGGGTGAGGGGACGGACTGAATAATACGTAATATCCCCTCTGCTGTTGCGCAATTGACTCTTTGCTTGCCTCCTGGTGTAGGAACAGAAAGGGGGGTGACAATTTGTCCCCACCCTTGGGCAAGGAGTGGATCGCGCTTTTTCATTTTCTTGATATAGTCTGTTGCGTTGACACTTTCAGTCAAAGACTCAACCACATCAACAACACAAAAATACCATTTCTCCTGTTCGTCATCCCACACTGTGCGAACTCTTTTCTCTTCAAAAAGTTGTATAGATTGTTTCTTTGTCATATCCAAATTTAATTATATTCCATTATTCCGACAGGGCAAGACGCAAGCCAAGGTTGTTGCGGTGGATGTCTGGCGAGCTTAGGTCCCGATCAGAGACACGGAAGTCCCTAGCGTCGTTGTAATTGTAGCCGCCACGACACACGCGGCAATAACCTTTTGTGGGACCTGCAGGATTCGTCTGTACATTACTGCTATACCTGCCAAACCAATCGTTGCACCATTCCCAAACATTGCCGCTCATATCATATATGCCTAATTCGTTTGGTTGCTTGGCTTTAACTGCATGGAAACCATTTAAGTAGTGGACCATATGCCATGCCACGTCATCGATGTTGTTACTTCCGCTGTATTTGTAGCATTTGCTATTTTTGCCACCACGAGCTGCATATTCCCATTCGGCCTCGGTGGGCAGGCGGAATTTCTGAACTGTAATTTTATTCAATTTCTTGATAAACTTCTGACAGTCTTTCCAGCTAACATACTCTACGGGATGGTTGCTTCCTTTGAAAGCTGACGGGTTATTGCCCATAACAGCCTGCCAGAGTTCCTGTGTGACCTCTGTTTCACCTATGTAATAGTCGCTCAATGTAACTTGGTGGGCAGGTTTTTCAAAATCGGATACATCGCTGCCTTGTTCTGCAGTTGCACCCATAGTAAAGGTACCACCTGCAACCGGCTTCATTGTAAACGTTACATTACCGACTGTGAAGGTCTTGTCACCATCGGCAGTCGTTGCCTGTGGAAAGGCGGATTTCTCCAATGCTATCTCAAGCGACAGCATCTCACCTTCGCGGATGTCGCATTCTTCTTTTTTAGTCGCATAGCCGTCTTTGGAAACGGTTATACTGTGGTGTCCTATTAACAGGTCATGGATATTGCGTGGTGTAGTGCCGTAGTCCTTGCCGTCTATCTTGATATTTGCTCCCAACGGGCGTGAATTGAGGGAAAGGGTTCCGATAATAGGTGTAGGCGGAGTGAGTTGTATGGTCCTGTCCTTGCCTTCCTCTACGCTGATTGTCTGCTGCGATGGACGGTGGTTTGTCTGGCGGCATTCCACTGCATAGCTGCCTGCCTGCAGGAAGCCTGTCCATTTGCCTGTACCGCGTTTGGTTCCGTTTACATATATTTCGGCCTCGGTACCTGTATCCAGTATGACCTTTGCTCCATTGCTGCGAAGTGTGACTTTCTCCACATGTGTCTCCAACTGGTTGTCCAGTGTAAAGCGGCCTTCTGACGGATGATAGTTTTCTGCTATCACCTCGTAGGCGTATGTTCCATAGCGCAGGTTCTTTGCTATGCCTCCTGTTTCGTCGGCTGTCCCGAACAGTTCACGGTTCTGTCCGCCTTCCTTTGTTATCGTGACAACAGCCTTGGAGTCGGGAGGTGTAATCGCAAACATTACCATCTGGGTATATACCTTGGCGGCCTGGGCACTGAGCTTCATGCGGTAGGTCTTGCCGCTTTCAATGGTTGTATTCAGGTCGTAATGGTGGAGTGTGGCATAGCCGCTGCGGCTGATGGTTACAGTCTTGGCGTTTTTCTGTACGTAGAGCCATAGTTCGCCGTCGTGGTCTTCGACGATGTGGTTCATATTGCCGAAGTTGAAGCGATAGTCGCGCAGGTCATCGTCGGAATTTTCGCTGCATACCTTTACTATGGCGTATGGCGAGCCGCTGCCGTCTATCTTCTTGAAGCGTTCGTTGCGTGCAGTCTGGTCAAAGGCGTCGTAGCTGAAGTCAACAACGCGGAACGTAAGTTTCTCTTGTGCAAATGCCGACGATATGCTGGTTATGAGAAACAGGAGCAACAGGCTCCATCTGGTATTATGTTTGATGTGCATTATTTGGGCTTATCGATATTATTCGTCTTTTTTATCTCTTACAGGGCAAGACGCAGCCCCAGGTTGTATCCGCGGCTGCCTGGCGCGCTGTAGCTGCGGTTAGAAACACGGCAGTCCCCGACGAAGTAGTCCCAACTGCCGCCACGATACACGCGGTAAGAGTCCCTTGTGGGACCAACAGGATTAGTCTGTGCATTGCTGTTGTAACTACCATACCAGTCGTTGCACCATTCCCATACATTACCGCTCATATCATATATACCAAGCTCATTTGGTCGTTTGGTTTTAACTGCATGGGTATTATTACTACTGTTGTCTGTATACCATGCCACATCGTTTAAATTATTGCTGCCACTGTATTTATATCCCTTACTCTTATAACCTCCACGTGCAGCATATTCCCATTCGGCTTCGGTGGGCAGGCGGAACTTCTGTCCTGTCAGTGCGTTTAACCGACGAATAAATTCCTTGCAATCATCCCAGCTGACACACTCCACAGGAAGATTGGTTCCATTGAAATATGATGGGTTGCTACCCATTACTGCCTGCCATAGTTCCTGAGTTACCTCTGTTTCTCCTACGAAGTAGTCTTTCAAGGTAACCTGATGGGCAGGTTTTTCCCAATCGTATGCATCACTACCCTGCTCCGAGGTTGCCCCCATTGTAAAGGTGCCGCCTGCAACCGGCTTCATTGTAAACGTTACATTATCGACCGTGAAGCTCTTGTCACCATCTGCTGTTGCTGCCTGGGGGGCTGCAGATTTCTCCAAGGCTACTTCAAGCGACAGCATCTCGCCTTCGCGAATGTCGCATTCTTCTTTTTTAGTTGCATAGCCATCCTTGGAAACGGTTATACTGTGGTGTCCTATTAACAGGTCATGGATATTGCGGGGTGTGGTACCATAGTCTTTGTCATCTATCTTGATATTTGCTCCTAACGGGTGTGAGTTGAGGGACAGGGTTCCGGTAATGGGTGTGGGTGGTGTAAGTTGTATTGTTTTGTTTTTGCCTTCTTCGATGGTGATTGTCTGCTGGGATGGCTTGTGGTTTTCCTGACGGCATTCTATGGTATAGTTTCCTGGCTTCAGTACTCCTGTCCATTTGTTTGTGCCGCGTTTGTTGCCGTTTACGTATATGTCTGCATTTGTGCCTGCATCAAGTGTGACTCTTGCGCCATTGGTGCGCAGGGTTACTTTTTCTATGTGGGTCTCGTCTTGGTTGTCGAGTGTGAAGCGGCCTTCTGACGGGTAGAAGTTCTCGGAGATTACCTCGTAGGTGTATGTGCCGTATTCCAGGTTCTTTGCTACTTTGCCGGTTTCATCGACCATGCCGAATGCTTCGCGCCTTTGTTCGCCGCCTTCACGGGTTACGGTAATGATGGCTTTTGAGTCGGCAGGCGTTATCGCAAACATCACCATCTGAGTATATACCTTGGCGGCCTGGGCACTGAGCTTCATACGGTAAGTCTTGCCGCTTTCGACGGTTGTGTTCAAGTCATAATGGTGGAGTGTGGCATAACCGCTGCGGCTGATGGTTACCATCTTGGCATTCTTCTGTACGTATAGCCATAGTTCACCGTCGTGGTCTTCGACGATATGGTTCATGTTACCGAAGTTGAAACGGTATTCGCCAAGCTTGTCTGTAGGGCTATCACCGCTGACCTTGACTATGGCATAAAGGGAGCCGCTACCGTCTATCTTCTTGAACCTCTCATCACGTGCTGTCTGATCAAAGGCGTCGTAGCTGAAGTCTGCGACGCGGAATGTCAATAAATCCTGTGCAAATACCGATGATATGCAGGTTATCAAAAACAGAAGCAACAGGCTCCATTTTGCTTTATTTATCATAGTTATGTATTTATCTATTCGCTATAGAAGTCACCGGCATGGTAGAGCTTGTCCATGGACACCTCGTTGGGCTGCCAGGTACGGATATTTATAAGCGGTGCCTTCTCGTCAGTCATGTCAATGAGCAGGAACAGATAGCCCTTGTCGGCATACAGCGACGAGTTGTATTCCTGCCCTATCTGAATGCCGAAGAGTTTACGGTCCTTGTATTTCTCCAGCCATTGTACCTCGTTGTTGGAGAAGCGTATGTTGATGAATTCGTTGCGTGCGAAACTCTTCTTCAGGTTATCCAGATATGCGTCCTTGGTATAGCGGTTGTAGCGTATCAGGTCAGTTCCCTTGGATGTAATATTGCGCTCGTTGGGCAACTGCGAGGCCGGACGCTTGACGACATTGCCTACAATGATAACGGCGTCGTCGGCAAAGATGTCGCGTATGTAGTCGAGGCGCTTCAGGCAGTAGGCTGTCTTGTAGTTTTCCATGAATTCCATGAGCTGCTCGCGTGTCTGGTCGCTCCACCCTGCTGCCTTACGGTACAGGATGTCGTTCTCGGCAACCTTGCCCAGACCGAATGCCACGTTATCTATCTTGCCGTCGGGGTTGAAGCAGAACACGACGTCCTCGACGTATGTCTTTTTTCTGCCTGTACGGAAAGAGAAGGACATTTGCAGACCGCGTGCCACGACACTGCCGTTGATGCCGTTAAAGAACTTGATGGTGGGAGTACCCACAATGCGGCCTGTTCCGTATGAGATAAGCTTGTTGTACATCTCCAGACCGTCCAGTGTGAAACAGGTATTGGCATTGGAATAGTTTCGTGTCTGTATGGCACTGATAACCTTGTTGAGGGTTTCAACATTTGACGCAGTTGAGCCAGAGGCCTGGGAGGCATTGGTCTTGATATTTACGGCACTGCCGGCAGTGTTATTGGCAGCCTGACTGCTTCTGACTGCCTTCGCCGACGAAGCATTTCCTTTTACGGCAATAGCGGCCTTGGCAAAAACCTTCTTGGTAATCACGTCCAGCACGCTCTCCATTTCTGCATCACCGCGTGCCTGTCCCTTGTACTCGTATTCAAGTTCGACGTGATAGGTGTTGGTTTCGTAACCGGGAACCATCTCCATCATGCCGCGGCCGTCCTTGGCACTGCCCTGGCATGTGGTGCGTCCGTCAGAGTAGTTGAATTCCAGGCTGGAGACGGGATTACCTTTGTATTTGAAAAGCAGGTCCACGAAATCTCCGTCACGCCTGTCGAAACTTACGCTCACATCGCCCAGTATATCGTTGATACGGGCAGGAATCCAGTTCACCAGTATATGGCCGGCATTATTCTTTACCTCGTTGGGACGCTGTACCGAACGTATCAGCGAATATGCCCAGTAGTAGTATTGCAATGCCATGTCGATCTTGGACTTCTGTAATGCCTCTCCGGCAATGACGGTCATGTCACAGGCCTTGGCAATGCGGTTGTCGTAGATGCGAGAAAGTTCGGACTGTTTGATATAGCAGCGCATGGTGATATTAGGCTCTGATCCGACAGCCCATTTCTGTACATTGGTCAGCGTGCTCTGCGAGTATGTCTTTATACAGTTAAGAACACGTGACTTATGGTCAACACTGCCATTGGCATCTGTTATCTCGTCAATGTCGACAAACTCGTTTGATACATTCGTGGCAATCATCTCGACCAGTTCTGCCATGGCACGTTTGGTGGCTTCCTCGCGTGTTGCTCCGCGTCCTATGCCGTAATAGTATTCACCCGAATGCTGAATGTGGTCCCAGTTCTGTGCAGATGCGCACAGCGAGACAAAAAACAGAAGTACACTGATAAAAATATTCCGATTCATGACACAAATATACAAAAAAGATTTTTCATTGTTCACTTTTCACTTAATTATGAATTGTACATTATGAATTAAGAATTATGCATTATGAATTAACCAAGTCACTTTCTCCGGATCAGTTATAGGGCCTGTGCGCAGGGAGCCGTGGAGTTCTGTGGCGCCTGTTTCGTGCAGTATGCGTGCAGCATTGGCAGGAGTTACGCCTGCTCCGCACAAGATTATGATTCTGCCGTTTGCTTTCCGGACGAGTTCCTTTAGCAGTGGTATTCCCTGCTCGGCAGTTGGCTGCTGGCCTGAGGTCAGAATACGGTCGCATCCCAATCTGATAATCTGCTCGAGTGCCTGGAATGGATTATTGCAGACGTCAAATGCCCTGTGGAAGGTTACGCCAAGCTGCCGGTCGCCACAACATTGGCGTGCATATCGTATCATCTGTTCAGTCTGGACAATATCTATAGCACCGTCTGCGGTTAGTGCACCGATGACAATGCCGTCGGCACCAAGTTCCACTGCCATGCGTATATCTGCAAGCATCTGCTCCATTTCCGCTGCGGAATAGACGAAGTCTCCTGCACGGGGACGAACGAGGGCATAAACACGCACGCCTGCCGGATGGCAGATGGCAATTGCCTGGCTTATCATCTGGCGGTCTGGTGTCAGGCCGTCCAATTCGAGGTCACGGCAGAGTTCAACACGCTGCGCCCCGCCTTCTACGGCTGCACGGACACTTTGGATATTGCCGCAGCATACTTCCAGTATCATATTATTGTGCGCTTTGGATTGATGTTGCACTTGCATTCTTCTCGCTGTCGTCAAGGCGAAGGTCGCTCTTGACGCTCCTGTCACTCTTGCGGAAGATGACGGGGACTGTTGTGGTCTGGTTCGCCCGAAGCGTAAACATGACGCTGTGAGTAAGTACGTCTCCGCCTGCAAGGCGTGTTCCTGTGGTAAGCAGATAGTCTCCGGCAGGGAGTTGCAGGCCTTCACGGAACTTACGCGTAACCGTCGGATCGTCGTCGGCATAGTTCAGGGACACGGGGCGTCCCTCCACCATACGGGAGATAGTGTAGCCATGATAGTACATAACGTCGGCAGGCACATCCAGTTTCAAGGTTCCCATTGGCTCGGTGGTTCCCCGGGTTGGCAGCAGAAGGCCCTCGACGACGGCTTTTCCCACAGGATTGAGTTCTGCCTTGAGTCCCAGGGCACGTGCACCGGCTACGGTGAACAGTTCCCGGCTATATGAATTACAACGGCGATTATTGTACACACCTACAACGGACATTGCCAATCGCTTGGGATTTCTTGTATCGTCGACTGTGATATTCCGTTCCACCCAGGCTATCCACTCCGCAGCCGTCATTGGCTTGAGTTTCTTCTGCAAGAATGCCACATACGGGCGGAGAGGCTCGGTTGAGACACGCACTCCCCCGCTCCTGAGTCCTGCCTCTGGCATAAGGCAGGCATCATGCAGAACTTGTATTGTAACATCGCTAAGGTCTTTCTCGCTAAGCCCCTTTATCACCAAATCGGTATTGGGGTGTCCTTCCTTCAGGAAGGTGTCTATTACGCGCCAGTTACTCCTGGCCTGTCTGAGCAGCTGGTTATCTCCCGCATAGAAGGCCTTCTGCTGGTAAGCGGTGCGGATTTTGTCCTCGGCCATCAGACGCCGGCCGTTTTCGCTGACGGTATCCACGACAGAACGGTCGGGCTCCTGAAGAGCTGTCTGCGGCACATGCCAGTCGTATTGCTCTGTCCACGCAGCACCTGCGCTGTAACATGGGACAACGGTCAACTGTGTAGAAACGGCATCGGCTTTTTTTACGCCATACTTGCCGTCTTTGCTGACCCATACCTGCAGGTCGCCGTAACCGGTTGTGAACTGTGCATTGCCGTCACTGTCGGTAACGGCACTGTGCAACGGATAGAATTCGGAATAGTTGTACAGGCGGAAATCTACGGTTGCGCCGCTGAGGGGCTGGCCGGTTTCATCAACGACATGGACCTTGAGGGTCTTTGTGGGGGCATAGGTCTGGGTTGTGGAGATTGTATTCCCTGCATGGTCCTGGGTTCGGACGAGCATGGCACGGCTTGCGGCCCAGTTGAACCAGCCTTTGTCCAGTGTCGCCTCGGGCTCGCAGGCGCCCATGAAATGCCAGGAGCCTTGTGTACCGGAATCATTCACCCATACCTCGACCCATGCATGGTTGTCGTCGGTATGTGCCCATCGCGGACAATAGACCTGACGGGCAGGTATTCCTACAGCCCTAAGTGCTGCAACGGTGAAGGTACTTTCCTCGCCACAGCGGCCTATGGCATTGGCCATAGTGGCAAGTGGCGGATATGTACGGGCATCGCTGGGGCGATAACTGACGTGCTCGTGGCACCAGTGATTGACCTCGAGGGCGGCTTGTGCCATGGTAAGGCCCTTGAGTCGTGGTACCAACTCCTTGTATATAACCTCTCGTGCATTGTCCAAGGCCTCGCTGTTGACACGTACCGGAAGTACGAAGTTGAGGAACTCCCATTTGGGGACGCTGATGCCCCATGGCATTTCCTTACGGGCACGTATAGCAAGACTGGCTTGTTTCTTCCAGTAACCGAGTGGATAGTCTACACTGTCGGTGCGGTACATGTTCTTGTAAAGGAAACTGATACACTCTGACATACCGGGAGTATACTGAACAGTATCCTGCACACTGACTGATGAATTTGTTACGTGTTCGAGGGTGACTGGCTGTTTTATCCAATGGAACGCAGGATAGTCGCTATTGCGGATTACGCGGTTATTGCGGAAAAGAAGCCCGTCCACACTCTTGGCATAGAGCAGGGGATTGTCGAATGTCTCGAATGTGTTGTCGGTAATACGGATTGCGTACTTATTGCCTTTAAGCGGTCCTCCGTGGAAGTATTCCTTCTGTCCGCCCAGATCGGGTATCTCGGGATAGATGCTGATTACGGCATTGGTAAACTGGAATGGACTTGTGAGGGCATTGAGGAAGCGGTTTTTGCGAATGAGAACATCGCGGCATGCGCCTGTCTCGTACCATCCGTTGCAGTCGCCGCACAGCAGTATGGCTGTGCCACTGGTGTGGTCGAAGAAATTATCTTCGCATACGACCTTGCGGGGTGTGGAGAACAGTGAACCGCGTGCACGGTTGTTGCGTATTGTATTGTGTGTAAAGTCCACGGACGGTGTCCAGGTGAGGTTTTCAATACCATAGGCTCCGTCGGGAGTGACCTCGGCAGGCAGTGTACGGTCGAATTGGATAATCATCTGCTTCTGAGAGAAGAGATTGTCTGTGCCGTCCTGAAGGTTACGGATGCTCTTGACGTGAAGGGAACCGCAGTCAAGTTTCTCCATGGTGCGGCTGCGGACAATGGATACCTGATCCCCTGCATAACCCCAGTCGAAGCCCCACGACTGACTGTGCTGGTATGCACAGCGCAGGGTGGTGTCGTTGATACGCTCGAGTACCTTGACGTATGTTCCGTGTACATTGATGGCATCGTCCATCATGTGTTCGTAAAGGCCGTTGCGGCTGACAATCTTTCCCTTGCATCCACTGAAATGGGTTGCATCTGCCTGACTGGTGAAATAACGGGGATCGTCTGTTCCGCGCAATGACACGCAGAAGCGGTCAAGGGTTATGTTCTCGCACAATTGGGCGACAAGTGCCATGCCGTCGGCATAATGTACCTGAACGTTGAGGAGTCTGGTATCCTGGTTCTTGGCAAGGAAGATGCCGGGAGTGGGGCGTGACCAGTCGCGCAGTGCCAGCACGTTGCCTACGCTGAGGCGTTCGTTGTGCCACCCTTCCATAAGATAGGTGTCAGGACCTGTCTGCCTGGCTTTCTGCGGCCACAGTACAACATCGCTGGTCCTGTATACGATGTGACGGGTATCTTTCTCGAACGCAATGGCTGCCTGCGGAGTACATACCCACTGAGCTCCATGTCCTTCGTCACAATAGTGCTGCAGACGGCCGTCGGGACTGATGCGCACATTCATCCATGGTGCTGTCTTGAGCACAGTGCCCTGTGGTGTAATCTGGACAATCTCAGCCTGTCCGATATGGGGTGTTCTGAAATCGACATGCAGATTCTGCAAGGTTATGCGCCGGGAATTCTGTATGACTATGGGTATCATGGTGCCATGACACATTATGTCGGCCCCACAGCCGTCTATTGTAATATCATGCATATCTTCTACCAGGATTCCAATATTTTTGGGATTATCCTGATCATGGTTGCTGATATAGAGTTCTCTCCAAACTGCCCCGTCGGGATAAAAATCGTAGCAGCCTTTGTCCAGAACCAAAACGGCGCAATCGCCTTCCTTCTGTGCAGAACGGATGGCTTCCAATGCCTTGCGCATTGCGGGGCCCATATCAACACCCTGATCGGGGACCAGACCAAACTGCGAACCGCTGTACCTGACCTTGCGGGCTTGAGCTGCAGAATTCATAATCAATGACAACAGACACAGGAGAAGTATCTTTTTCATATCCTAAATGTTTTATTACTGCGCAAATATAGTAATTCCTATGGATTTTTGCTATTTTTGTTACGCAAATCTGAATCCTGCCGCTATGAAAAAGGTGTGTTTGTCATTACTGTTTGTTATTGCATTGATGCTGACTGCATGTAAATCGAGTGTCCAGACGGGGTATGTCCGTGTATATGACGGTGCATTCTACCGCGATGGCAGTCTATACACATACAATGGGACGAACATGTGGTATGCTGCAATATTGGGCAGCAGGGGACAAGGAGGAAATCGCGAAAGGCTGTGCCGTGAACTGGATACGCTCCAAGCCCGTGGAATCATGAACATCCGGGCTTTGGCAGGGGGTAGCGACGGTATACAGGACAGACCGTCACACACATGGCCTTCTCTACAGCCCGAGGCAGGGGTGTATAACGACACAATACTGGAGGGTCTGGATTTCTTTATTGCAGAACTGGAAAAACGTGGTATGACATGTGTCCTGTATCTGAACAACTCATGGGACTGGAGCGGCGGCTTCGGTACTTACCTGGAATGGGCCGGGGCCGGTGATGCTCCTGACGGTAGCAAGGACTGGGATGCCTTCCAGAAATATCACAGCAACTTTACGCGCAACAGCAGGGCTATGGAACTGGCTGCGAACCACACACGTTTCATGGTCTCTCGAAGGAACTCAATTACAGGTAAGCCGTATTCCAAGAGTCCGGCTATAATGGCATGGGAGATATGTAATGAACCACGGCCTTTCACCCAGTACAGCGGAATCCGAGAGGACGTAAAACTACAGGTATGGGATTCTTTTGCAAAATGGATTGAGGCGCAGGCTAGGCTTATCAAGTCTATTGACCGGAACCATCTGGTAACGACAGGAAGCGAGGGTTATTACGGATGTGCGCAGGACAGCGGACTGCTGGTAAAAATTCACAGTTTTCCTGAAATTGACTATTGCTGTATTCACTGCTGGCCCAACAACTGGGGATGGTGCGGACCGGCAATTGCCGAGACAGCGAACTGCAAGCAGCGAAACGGAGTGTCGGCTCCGCAGGATATGCTGGACAATGCCATTAGGATGTCGGAGCGGTATATTGACTTGAATCTGCGTATCCTGTCGGTTTTGAAAAAACCTGTGGTACTGGAGGAATACGGCTATCCTCGTGACAACTATGAAATAAGGCCCGGCACACCTGTCACTGCCCGGAAACGGTATTATGATTACATCGCTTCGCGGATAGGGAATAGCGGAACGACGAAACCTCAGAAGCCGGGACTGGCTGCAGCAAACTTCTGGGGATGGGGAGGCGAGGCTGTGCCTGTTGCCGACCGCTGGCATAAGTGGGCACCGTATACAGCAGACCCCGCTCAGGAAGAGCAGGGCCTGTATTCAGTATTTGTCATCGACAAAATGAACTAGAACTGTTCGAGATATGCTATGCGTTTCTCAATTGGCGGATGTGTGCTGAACATTCCGTCCAATATTGACGATATACCTTGGGAGGCATAGGGAGGACGCACAATAAAGAGTTGTGCGACATCCTGACGTTCTACATCGGCAAGAGCCGGATTGCCGCTGATCTTGCGCAATGCGCTGGCAAGGGCAAGCGGGTCACCGCATAGCTCAGCTCCACCTGCATCTGCCATATATTCGCGCTTGCGTGATATTGCGAACCGTGTTAGCAGCACGAACAGGTATCCGATAGCGGCCAGTACAATGGCAACAACCATGGCAACGAGTACGCCGGCTCCATTCTTTCCATTGTTGTCCCTGCGGCGATTACCTCCTCCCCAGATGAGGTGGTTCCACAGCATGCGTGTCGTGAGGTTGAGGACAAAGGCCATTATGCCGACAAAGATAATGCTGACAATGAGCAGGCGTGTGTCCTTGTTGTGGATATGTGTCAGCTCGTGTGCAATGACTCCCTCCAGTTCCTTGTCGTTGAGACGGTCACACAGACCTGTGGTAACGGTGACCGTGTAACTGTTACGGTCTATACCGCTGGCAAAGGCATTAAGCTCGGGAGTGTCAATGACGTTGATCTTGGGCATATCCATGCCGCATGTCATAGTAAGGTTCTCGACGATATTGTACACACGCGGATTTTCACGGCGTTCCAAAGGACGTGCACCTGTTGCATGGCGAATGATGCTGGTATTGGTAAAGTAGGCAATAATGAACCATATAGTAACAGCACCTGCAATCCATGGCAAGGTCTGCAATGCCATATATGTCACGAATTCCAAGCGTGAATCGGCAATATAGACAAGTCCCTGACCTGGGACCTCGGCATAGTCACCACCTCCCATCAGGAACTCCATGATGAAAAAGAAGAGCCATACAAGGCCTACGATTATGAGGGGGAAACAGAGCAGGAGCAACAAACTTTTGATGTTGTTGCTTGCCTGCTGTGAATATATTCCTACATATTTCATTTAGAACTGTATTTCCGGAGCCTTTTCCATAGCGGCACGTTCTGTCTGCGGAATCTCGAACATAGGCTCGGTGTGGAAACCGAACATACCTGCTACGATATTGGCAGGGAAGGTCTGAACGCCTACATTGAGTTCCTTTGTAGCGCTGTTGAAGAAACGACGTGTTGCACTCAGTTTGTTCTCGATATCAGCTATCTCGGTCTGAAGCTGCTGGAAGTTGGTGTTGGCCTTCAGTTCGGGATAAGCCTCGACACTGACCTTGAGTCCTGCCAAGGCTGCAGACAGGGCATTCTCGGCCTGTACCTTGTCATTGATGCTGGTAGCGCTCATAGCAGCTGTACGTGCACGGGTAACCTCCTCGAGAAGTGTTTTCTCGTGTGCGGCATAGCCCTTGACGGTTGCTACCAGCTGCGGAATCATATCGTGGCGCTGCTTGAGCTGTACGTCGATGTTGGCAAATGCATTCTCACGATTGTTCCTGAGACGGACCAATCCGTTGTAAACTCCTACAAAGTACAGAAGTATAACCAATACCACTGCACCGATAATCAATGCTGTAATCATTTTGTTAAATTTTAATATGTTGTTATTTATACATTCTGTTGTCAGTCACCATAGGCCCTGATTACGAGTTCGCCAAACAGGCCGTTGGCCCATGAGAACCAGGACCGGGTAAAGTCACCGGGGTTAGCCGGATTGAAACTCTCGTGCATAAAACAGGTACCGCCGTCAGTTTCCACCAGGTATTGTATACACTGTCGCTGCTCGGCACGGTCTGTCGTTGTCAGACCCTTCATGATAATGGACATTGGCCAGACTTTGTTGAGACCTGTGTGCTGCGATCCTATGCCCCGGATACCTGATTCAAGTCCCTGGACTCCTGCACCGAAGAAATAGGGATTGCTGTCACTCCATATCATGCGGCGTGTGTTTTGGTAGACCGAATCTTCGACACTGACCAGATCCGGACACAGATACGGAAGGGACAACAAAGAGGGGACATTGGCATCATCCATGAGAAGCCGGCTACCGAAACCGTCTATCTCGAAGGCGTATACTTTACCGAACTGTTCTGTCTGCATAACTGCATATTTGCTGATTGCCGAGTGTATCTCGTCAGCCATAGCGAGACATTGGCGTTTAAGTCCGTCAATATCAGGTGTCCTGTCAGTCGAGTTGCGCAGCCTGGTATGACCGAGCATTTCGGATGCTTTCCTGAGCACGTCCTCGGCAAAGAAATTGCTAGGTATGAGAAATGGGAAGATGCAGCTGTCGTCAGAAGGCCTGAACATACTGGCAATCAGGCCGCAGGGACGTACGGGGTGACCCTTGCCGTAATTGCTGGTAGTATCATGTTGCACATGTGTCTTGCGTCCGAAACGGTAGCTGGTCTGCTGTACTCCATCCTTGCGCTGCTGTTCGGTGAATACCGACAGGATATTGGTCATGGCCTGCAGCCATAAGTCGTCGAAGATGGTATCATCGCCTGTCTGCTTCCAGTATTCGTAGGCAAGACGCAGAGGATAGCAGAGCGAGTCTATTTCGTACTTACGCTCGTGAATGCCCGGTTTCATCGCTGTATAGTCATGCTGCCACTCTGAGATATCGGTCAAGTTACGCAGGAACGCATTGGCATAGGGGTCGCGGCATATAAATTCCAACTGCTGACGGATTACTCCCCGTATCATCTTCTGCAATTCCCTGTCCTCCCTGATGAAAGGCATATATGTCCACACCTGGGCTCCACTGTCGCGTAACCACATGGCGTCAATGTCTCCGGTAATGACAAAGGTGAAATCTTCTTCTCCGCCATTGACGCTGTTTTTGCCTATGTACCGGCTGACGGTTGTATCCAAGGTATTGGGGAAACAGTTCTGGAACATGTACCACAACTTGGGATTCACAGCCATCAGTCTCTTCCGCATAGACTGGATCTTTTTCTCAACGGCCTTGCTGCGGAAACAGCGTTTCTCTAACGCAGGACGATGATCCATAATGGCATCGTTTTCTGCAATGACATCAGAAAAGGCGGATAGCGAAATGCTGAATATGAAAAGAAATGCTGATAACTGTTTCATTATTGCCGCAATACACATTTAATTACATAGCTCGACCTCGAGGGTGCCTCCATTGACAATATCACAGTGATTCAAAACAGTGCCCTTGACTGGCTTACCGTTCAGTATCCATCGCCTTACATAGATACCCGAGCCCTTGGTTTTGATTACGAAGGTCTTGCCGTCTCCGACATTCAGTACTGCATCCTTTACTGCCGGTGTACATAGCTGATACCGGCCTCCGCAGGGTTCGACCTGATACAGGCCAAGGCTGGCCATCACGTACCAGGCACTCATCTGACCGACATCCTCGTTGCCGCAAATGCCATCGGGCTTGTCGGAATACAGTGTTGTAAGGACCTCGTGAACACGAGCCTGTGTCTTACGGGGTTTCCCCAGGTAGTTATATACAAACAGAGTATGGTGGCTGGGCTCATTGCCATGGCAATACTGTCCGATAAGGCCTGATATATCGGGATTGGCATCGGCATTGAGCTGACTGCTGACGACAAACATGCTGTCGAGACGGGCCTCGGCTGTCCTCTTGCCGCCCAGAAGGTCTATAAGTCCCGGAATGTCATGTGGTACAAGCCACAGGTAGTGCCAAGGATTACCTTCAGTATAGTCTGCTGTCTGGTAATTGGGCACAAAGCCTTCGACAGGGCGGAAGTTGCCGTTATGATCCTTTGCCCTTATGTAACCGACACGCCGGTCATACAGCATGCGATAGTTTCCTGCCAGTTGTGCATATTGGATGCTGTCATCCTTATGGCCTAACTTTCCTGCTACCTGGGCAACGCTCCATGCTGCAAGGAAATACTCCAGATTCTTGGCAACACTCTCGCCTTGTCCCATGTCATACGGTATGTAGCCGTATTTCCACAACTGGTCCTTGCCGCGAGTACCGTTCATGCTTTGCTTCATTGCCTTGAAGGCTTCCTCACAGTCTATGCCCTGGACTCCCTTTAATACCATGTCGGCAAGTACCGGAACACCCGGTTCACCTACCATGCAGTATGTATCGTAACTGTGCAGATGCCATACCGGGAGTTCGCCCCACTCGCGCCACTGGTTAATCATGGTATTTGCCCAGTCCGTGAGTTTGTCACGCATAATGATTGTTGCCATCGGATGAAGTGCGCGATAGGTATCCCACAGGCTCCATGTCGTGTAATTCCTGAAAGACGGGCTGCGGTGAATCTGTCCGTCACATCCCATATAATCCCCGGTAACGTCGTTCCATTGCTGGGGTGCTATCATGGTATGGTATAGGGCAGTATAGAAGGTTCGTGCCTGTGAGTCGCCGGCAAACCGGGCATCAACACGGTTCAACTCGGTATTCCATCTGTTCCATGCATATTCCCTGACCTGGTCGAAAGTCAGTGCAGAAGTCTCGGCAAGCAGGTTCTGCAAGGCTCCCATCTCACTGACCGGTGAAACGGATACCTGGGCACAGATTACCGTACCCGGTTCAACGTTGAATACTGCCTGTGCGTATCGTGCATTGTAGTCTTCTATACCGAATTCGCCTACAGGACGGTCGAAACGGATGGCATAATACACAGTATGACGGCTCCATCCACGACTCTTCCGGTATCCCACCATGGTGTATGGGTCTATGGGCCATATACGAGTTTCCACCGCACGGTCACCTATGCCGTTCTCCAAATCCAGGAACACATTGCCAAAACGGTTGCCCCGGGGAAATGTGAAACGGTAAAAGGCGACTCGCTCCGAAGCAGTAATCTCGGCAGTGATGTTGTTCTTGTCCAGACGCACCTTGTAATATCCTGCCTTTACTATTTCGTTGTCATGGGAATATGTCGAGGCAATCTGGTCCAGGATTTCCCCGTGTGACGTATTGGTGTTTACCAAACCATAGACAGGCATGATTGTAATGTCGCCCAGGTCCGAGCACCCTGTTCCGGACAGGTGGGTCTGTGCAAATCCCACGATACTGTCTCCGCTGGCATGGTATCCGCTGCACCAGTCCCAACCATGGTATGGCTGTACAGGTCCTGCATCAACCATACCCCATGGCACGCAGGCACCTACAAATACATGGCCATGCCCTGCTGAACCGATACGGGGATCGACATAATCCGCCAACTGCCTTGTCTCGGCTCCGAGCACTGCGACAGCCACAAGGGATAAAATGAGAATATAAGCACGTTTCATGGTTGCAAAAGTATAAAAAATAGACACATCATCGTATGTTTATACGGAAAAAGTGTATATTTGCACACGGTTTTATACATTATTTATATTATAAACACAATCTATAACACAAAATGAAGAAACTGATGTTAATGGCCATCGCCGTTATGCTGGCCATTGCCCCTGTATTGGCAAAGGACAAAAACAAGAACAGGGACAAGAAACAGAAAGGCCAGCCTGCTGCACAGCAAGCACCGCAGCCTCCCAAGCCTAGCATTTCGCGACATGGAATGTTTGACATTACAAAAGTAAATGCGGACTGGTTTATGGAAATACCTGATTCGCTTTTGGAAAAGGACATCCTGTCAATAACACGCTATACCAGTACTCCGTCAGGCAGCGGTAAGTTTGGCGGTGAAATGTGCAACGAACAGGTTGTGTATTTCCAGAAGGGCGTTGACGGTAACCTGTTGCTGCGTTCGCGTATGACGGTCAATGTGGCAGATACGACGCAAATGATCAACAAGGCTGTCATTATAAGCAACGAGAATCCGATTATTGCGTCTTTCAAGATAGAATCCAGCGCAAACAAGAAGAGCAAAATCAAGCTGAACGCATTCCTGAACGACGACAACGCCCTGGGTATCCATCAGAGCCTGAAGAAAAGCCTGGAACTCGGGGCACCGATGATGGGATTGGGCTACATCGAGGATATCAGGACTTTCCCCACGAACACCGAGATACGTCTGGTCAAGACATACAATTCCAGCAGCAAGCGCATGCCTGGTGCCGTTGCTACGGGCAAGTTGACCTTCGGTCTGAACATTTCGTTCGTAATGCTCCCCGAGCAGCAGATGATGCCGCGTTATTACGACCCTCGCGTAGGCTATTTTACCGAAAGCTTCAACACCTTTAATGACCAGCAGCAGCGAGTGGACGGCAAGACTCTGATTTCCCGTTACCGTCTTGAACCGAAGGATTCTGCCGACTTGGAGAAGTTGCGCCAGGGGGAACTGGTCGAGCCCAAGAAACCTATCGTATATTATATTGACCCTGCAACGCCCAAACAGTGGCGCAAGTATCTGATTGCCGGTGTCAACGACTGGCAGAAGGCTTTTGAAAAGGCAGGCTTCAAGAATGCCATACGCGGTGAGGAATGGCCTGAGAACGACAGTACTATGTCCATGGAGGATGCACGTTTCTGCGTAATACGCTACCTGGCAAGTCCCATTGCCAATGCATACGGCCCGCATGTATCCGACCCGCGTACAGGTGAGATTCTGGAGAGCCACGTATGCTGGTATCACAACGTAATGTCACTGGTACATGACTGGTACATGATCCAGGCATCAAGCATTGACGAGGCTTCGCGCAAGATGAAATACGACGAGGAACTTATGGGCAATCTGATACGCTTTGTATCAAGCCATGAGGTTGGTCATTCGCTGGGACTGCGCCATAATTTCGGTTCATCCAGCACTGTGCCCGTGGACTCCCTGCGCAACAAGGCATGGGTTGAGAAGCATGGCCATACACCCTCGATCATGGACTATGCAAGATTCAATTACGTGGCACAGCCCGAGGACGGTATTACACGCGACGGAATATTCCCCCGCATCGGTGACTATGACGAATGGGCCATACAGTGGGGCTACAAGCCTATGCCGGATGCACAGGATGTGGACGAGGACCACAAGGCCCTGGAGCCAATGGTCCAGGAGGCCATGAAGAACCCTCGCCTGTGGTGGGGCGACGGTGAAGGCCTGAGCACAGACCCGCGCCGCCAGACCGAGGATCTGGGCGACGATGCTGTCAAGGCCAGTACATACGGTGTACAGAACCTGAAGCGCGAAATGGCAAATCTCGAGAGCTGGACTGCTGATGAAAAGGACATTTACGGAGAGAACCTCGGCGAGATGTATTACCAGTTCCAGGCACAGCTCAACCGCTACGCAGGACATGTGGCAAAGTATATTGGCGGTACATACCAGAACTATCGCACACGCGAGCAGGGCGGTACCGTCTTCCAGCCTACCCCGTTGGCAAAGCAGAAGGCTTCACTGAAATGGCTTGAGGAAAATGTAATAAACGAGCCTGCGTGGATACGCTCATTCAACTACTGCAAGTCCCTTGCTGCCGATACACGCGACCTGACACTGAACATTGCACGTACTACTGCATACGTCCTGGTCAGCCGCATCAGTGCGAACAACGACATGTATCCTGCCGAGAAATACATTGACGATCTTGTACGCATATCATTCCGTGAAGCAGCTACCGGTGCAAGTGTAGGCAAATATCGCGAAGCCCTTCAGCTGCAGATGGTGAGCGCCCTCATCAGCAACTTTACGGCCCTGCCTGCGACATCCATCAGCACCCAGCGTGCACATGCAATGTACGCCCTGAAGCAGATTCAGTCCAAGGTACGCACAGCAGCCGGGGATGCACACACCCGCAGCCATTATGCCAACATCAACGACATGATTGCACGTGCACTGCTTGTAAAGTAATGCGCACCGGCTGCAAGCAAGTAAAAAGCCCCGGGTTCCTGCGAATCCGGGGCTCTCTGTTATATATCGCCAAACGCGTTATGCCTTCAGTCGTGCACTCAGCTTCTCCAGCATATCCAGTGTCATGCTGTGCAGGTCGAACTGTGGTTTCCAGTCCCATTCCTTACGTGCACACATATCATCCAGGCAGTCAGGCCAGCTGCTGGCTATGCTCTGCTTCAGGGGATCTACCTGATACTCCATCTGGAAGCCCGGCAATTCCTCGCGAATAGTCTCGTATATCTGGTTTGGCTCGAATGACATGCTCGCAATATTGAAACTGTTGCGGTGAACAAGACGTGCAGGATCTGCCTCCATCAGCTGGACACATGCATTCAGTGCGTCCGGCATGTACATCATGTCCATGTATGTTCCCTGAGCGATAGGACAGATGAACTTCTCACCCCTTACTGCGCTATAGTATATGTCCACTGCATAGTCGGTTGTACCGCCTCCCGGAGGGGTCACGTTGCTGATCAGACCCGGGAAACGTACCGAACGTGTATCCACACCGTACTTGTTGTAGTAGTAGTCTGAAAGCAACTCACCGGTAACCTTGGAAATACCGTAAATGGTCTTCGGACGCTGAATCGTGTCCTGAGGGGTCTTGTATGCAGGCGTACCGGGACCGAACGAACCTATTGACGACGGTGTAAATACGGCACAGCCATGTTCACGTGCAACCTCCAGGACGTTCCACAGACCTCCGATGCCTATATGCCATGCCAGCAGGGGCTTGCCCTCGGCTACTACAGACAACAGGGCTGCAAGGTTATAGATTGTATCAATATTGTATTTATTGACTACATCTGCAATATTCTGTGCATTGGTGATGTCGCAAATCTCGGACGGTCCGCTCTCCAGAAGCTCGCCTTTGGGCTCTGCACCCTTGATATAACCTGCGACAACGTGGTCGTTACCATAGATCGAACGCAGATTCATTGTAAGCTCGGAGCCAATCTGGCCGGTCGCACCGATGATTAAGATATTCTTCATTTTTTACTTGTTTTCTTGTTTGTCGTAAAAGGTGTTCTATTATTCGCCCGCAAAATTACATATTGTAATCGAATTAAACAAAAAAAAGTTTGTTTTTTTGTAAATATTACACTACTTTTGCCCTGTCCAATTACAGGCAGAACCCTAAACTTTTGAACTCTTGAACCCTTGAACTCTTAAACCCTTAAACTTTTTAAACTATACAAGTATGTACGGTAAATTCAAAGAACATCTGCAGAACGAACTCTCTGCAATCAAGGAAGCCGGTCTGTATAAGAACGAACGCCTGATAGAGGGCCCTCAGCAGGCTGCCATTCAGGTTGCCGGCAAGGAAGTACTTAACTTCTGTGCCAACAACTATCTGGGACTTTCCAACAATCCACGCCTGATCCAGGCTGCAAAGGACATGATGGACCGCCGCGGCTACGGCATGTCGTCCGTCCGTTTCATCTGCGGAACACAGGACACGCACAAGGAACTGGAGGCTGCAATCAGCCGTTTCTTCAAGACCGAGGACACTATCCTGTATGCTGCATGCTTCGACGCTAACGGCGGTGTATTCGAACCGTTGCTGACAGCCGACGATGCCATCATCTCGGATGCACTGAACCACGCATCCATCATCGACGGCGTCCGCCTGTGCAAGGCAAAGCGCTACCGCTATGCCAACGCTGACATGCAGGACCTGGAGAAGCAGCTGCAGGCTGCCCAGGAGCAGCGCTTCCGCATCATCGTGACAGACGGTGTCTTCTCGATGGACGGCAATGTGGCTCCCATGGACAAGATCTGCGACCTGGCAGAGAAGTATGACGCACTGGTAATGGTCGACGAGTCACACTCAGCCGGCGTCGTGGGCGCTACAGGCCGCGGTGTAAGCGAATTCTACAACACCTATGGCCGCGTTGACATCTACACAGGTACCCTGGGCAAGGCATTCGGCGGTGCCGTGGGCGGATTCACCACAGGTCGCAAGGAGATTATCGACATGCTGCGCCAGCGCAGCCGTCCATACCTGTTCTCCAACTCCATTCCGCCTTCGGTAGTAGGTGCTGCAATAGAGACATTCCGCATCCTGGACGAGAGCAACGAGATTCATGACAAGCTGGTTGCCAATGTCGAGTACTTCCGCACTAGGATGATGGAGGCCGGATTCGACATCAAGCCGACTCAGTCTGCCATCTGTGCCGTTATGCTGTACGACGCTCCCCTGTCACAGAAGTATGCCGCAGCGCTGCAGGAAGAGGGCATCTATGTAACCGGCTTCTACTACCCTGTCGTTCCACAGGGTCAGGCCCGCATCCGTGTACAGATCTCAGCCGGTCACGAGCGTGAGCACCTGGACAAGTGTATCGCTGCATTCATCAAGGTCGGCAAGCAACTGGGCGTGCTGAAGTGAGACGTCAGCTGTTGGCCGTTAGCCGTTAGACACTGGCCTTTAGCGTAATATAGCAATCCCCGACTGGCATCTGCCGGCCGGGGATTTTTCATTGAAAATCTTAGTATACTATCTTACCCCAACTTAGTATACTTTCTTACTCTAACTTAGTATACTTTCTTACCCATACTTAGTATACTAACTTTTTCAGGGAGTTGCTTGGTCACGGGACACTCCAACTTCCACTGGCAAAGGAACAAACAAGTTGCCGAAAAAAAGGCCCCCACTCAATCAAGAGTGAGAGCCTGTATATTGTGTGATTATCAATTCAGACCGGGGCGGGCATTACTGTTACTCTCCCCCAGCCATAATTGTCAGTATGGTCGTAATGTCACCAATCTCGATACCACCGCTCTGGTTGGCGTCGGCAGCCTGGTTGTTATAGCCAGTAGCATCAGGTGTAGCCATCAGTGTCAGTACGGACGTAATATCACCGATTTCCACAGCACCACTGTCGTTGGCATCGCCCAGGATGAGATTCTTATTCGCAAAAATCTTCAGCATAGGCTGGTTCGTTTCAGGGTCCTGTACCCAGACTTCTTCTTCACGACCAGCATTCAGGGCAGTAGCTATTGTGCCGTCGGCAAGCTGCTCGGCTGTTGCCTGTGTGCCCTGGACGGCGCCCCAAGCTATCTTATAGTAACAATTGGTTATTGTGTAGGGGTCACCTTGTACACCTGTTCTAATGAAGGTGCCTGTGCTTCCTGCAATCCCATTGCAAGTGCCTAAATTCAAGCAATTGTTTAATTCTGCAGAATTGTTATAGCCGTCACTGCCATGTACATGCGACATTAAACCGCCACAATGATAGCCACTACCTAAATGTCCGCTAAACAAACAGTCCTCTATTACAATCTCGCAATTCCTGACATTAGGGTCGTCGCAGCAGCTAGCGATACCGCCGATGGTTCCCTGATAGTCACCATAACCCTGCACATACATATAAGCAGAGACCCAGCATTTTTTTACAGTCAGATTTCCTTTAATTGTTCCTGCTACACCACCAGCGGCACAACGCCGTTGTATAATGCTTCCATCTACATGTAGATTCTGAATAGTAGCATCGCCTACACATGCAAAAGGAGCAACTGCTGTATCGTAAGTAGTCATATCATAATTGACGGTGAGCGTATGTCCTTGACCGTCGAAGATACCACGATATGGAAGGCTGAAATCATATCCTACCATCGTCTGGTCATCACCCAGGTCTATGTCAGCCGTCATGCGGGCATTGGCTGTAGGTGTGGTCTGAACGAGTGCGGCGAAGTCCTGCCAGTTTTGTACAGAGCCAAGGAGATAGTAGCCCTCGCCGTCCTGTTTTAGTTCTTCGTAAGCCTCCTCAGGATTGTTGGTGTAGCCTCCGTTTTTGCTCCTGTAAACACGATGGCTCTCGTCGCTGGTTAGCACTGGTCTTTCATCGATACCTATACGTTGTCCCCAGAAAAGCTCAGTGCGATTGTTCTGAAGTTTGTAGGCGATGGTGCCGTCGGAAAGCTGTTCGGTAGTGGCTTGAGTGCCTTGGACGGTACCCATGGCGCTTGTGTAATAGCAGTTGCTGATATTGGTTGTACCACCGTCTTGAACAAGAGTAGAGGTATAGGATGAACCTATTTCAGCAGTTTCCGGCATGAACAGGCAGTTGCTCATATTTAAAGTACCCACATTA
>JAFZVW010000046.1 GCA_017617635.1 Bacteroidaceae bacterium
GCCCACCTTGGCGGCCGCCAGGAACACGTACTCGGGCTTCTCCTGTGCGAAGAAGGCCTCCACCTGGTCTTGGCGGGTGAGGTCAAGCTCGCGGTGGGTACGCGTGATGATATTGGTGTAGCCCTGGCGCTGGAGCTCTCTAACTATTGCAGAGCCCACCATTCCGCGATGGCCTGCCACATATATCTTGCTGTTTTTCTCCATATTACTTGGTATAATTATGAACGTGAAATCTGCAATCCGGTTTCACTTAGACTCATCTCTACAAAACGTGCACGGTCGTTCGGTCGGTTATCCGAGAGAATCTGCCTGATACGCGCTGCAGCATCATAATCTTTGGCAATCATATACATATACCCTCCTCCACCGGCACCTGGCAATTTCAATCCGTAGCACAGATCCTGTACCATGGAAACTATCGTCTGTACCTCTGCAGGATTCGTGCCACTGTCCAGCAACTGGTTCTGTTGCCACGTCTTGCCTACCAGCTGGCCCATCTGTACAAAGTCACCATGCATAATCGCACGGTACATGTCCCACGAATGTTCCTTCATCTGAGCCAGAAGCTGAAGACTTTCAGTATCATACAGGAACATATTGCGCACGATTTCTGCCAGAATCTTCTTGGCCGTACGGGTAATGCCGGTATAATACAGCAAATGACATGATTTGTATTCGGGATCGGCAAACAGATTATTACTGAGCCAGCGAACCTCGGGTGTCTGATTGAATCCACTGCCTGTCGTCAGCATCTTGACTCCATGCAGTACACCGCCATACTGATCCTGCCATCCACCTCCGGTAGTCAGCAACTGTTCAAGAACCAGAGTGCGGTTGCATATCTCTGCCTTATCCCACTCAAGGCCGCAGAAATTACTTACTGCGCCTAATACTGTAGATGCGAGTATGCTGCTTGTACCCAAACCGCTGCCGGCAGGAATTGCGCTTAAAAGAGTAATCTCCATACCGCATCCGAATTCACGGAGCTGCTGTTCCAGGCTGTTATATTCGGCAATACAGAACTCCGGAAGGAAACCGGCCAGTGCCAGCGCAGCCTTAGGGATGGAGAATGGAGAGCCGACACGGGCAAAGTCACGCAATTCGTCCCACGTCGTCAATTCCTCGTATGCTCCAAGGTCGATACTTCGCAATATAATCTTATATTCATTACACGGCTTGACGTAAGTTTGCAGCGGAGGTTGCCCGTTCAGTTCAATAGCAATATTTACTACATTGCCGCCGTTGGTCAGACAATACGGCGGTGTATCCGTCCATCCGCCTGCCAGGTCAATACGAACAGGACTGCGTCCCCATACAATCTGGTCACTGTAAACATCCAAATGCGGCATCTGCCTGCGAGACAGGACATCCTGCGTCAAACCATCTCTCAATAGCGAGAAAGCACGTGCTGCTTCCTCAGCTCCGTCTCCATCCTGTGTTTTACCGGCAGACGAATTCAACTCCTTCAGCCGTGAACGGAACATCTGGTCATTGATACGCTTCAGTAAAGGTTCACTTTCATCCAGCGGAGCAGGAACAGGCACATCCAGATTATGGAATTCCTGTGCCAGGTCGTTAAGATTAGTCTGGTAGAATACACTGGCACGATGGTTTATGCTCATGGCAGTAAGATTCTCCCTGCGAAAATCAAGACGCTGTTTTTGCAAACGACGCAAATTCGCATAGTCACTGATTTCATTTGCAGAAACCAGTCGCGTGACCTTACCATCTTTAAATGGACAGGCACTGCCTGCTGCTGGCTTGCCAAGCATCCAATGCAGACAATCCTCCATAGACTTCAAGTCACTGCATACAGGGAATATACGGGCAGCCTGCAAGTCATGACTACCCTCAATGTCATCAACACACAGGTTATGCTCTTCCAGCCATTCAGTTACAGGTCTTCCCAGGTACATGGTTCCATAATCCCTCAGATCACCACGCATGGCATCATCAAATCCATAAGGTCGCAGCACCCACTCATTCTCACCGATTGGAACAACGTCAACGCACTGCCCCGGTTTAAGGTTAACTTTCCAGTCATTTTGCGGAACACCGGTAATAATGTTTTCATGAGACAGGTTCCAGCCTTCTCCAACCCACGAATTCTCAATCCATGTATTCTTGTTGTCAGGTGTGAAATGTACCTCATTATGAGCATTCTGCGTAAAGATGCTCGGCTGGGCCTTAACGCCGAGATGCATGATGGCACGCTGGTCGTAAACCAGATTCTGTATAGCCATCGTACTGCTTATCATCTCACGGCTGGTACCATAATGGTAGAACTCGCCATCCTGTAGCGGCAGGACTACAACCTTCAGCCTATTCAATTCCTCATCAGCAAGTGTCGGATTCTGACCAAGTGCCTGACCGAAATCACTGTACAGATCGTAATTCTTTATCTCACCGTCAGCACCTGTACTCTTCTTAATCAGAAGATTCATCGCACGGTCGCTGAGCAGCCATATACCGATGTCCATGAGGAAAAGATGCGACTGACGCAGTTCCTGTATTCGTGCTGTATCAGGTTTCTGAAGTACGAAATCAAGCATCTCGGGAGTTTCGCGACGCGAGAAGAAGACACCGTGATTCCTTGCCAGTGAAGGATCCACCCATAAACCATAGCATACTACATCGGCATCAGGAATCTGCTGAAGTTTTCCTGCACGGATATATACATCACCGCTGGCTATCAGGGTTTTCAAACCCTCAGGGGCAGATTCTATTATATGGCGATACAGCGGTAACTGCAGCTGAAGCAGATTCTGCCCGATACGCTGCCCCCGCTCCCAGCGGAAAACCGGTATCGGTGTCAGCACCTTTCCGCTTGGTGCGTAAGAAGGCAGACGACGGCTTTGACCGCCGGCATGAAGTATAATACGTTTCTCTCTCTTTAGCCACTCACCATAGTCCCTGGCCTTGCAACTGTCATTTTCAAAGGCGGCCTTCATCAGCCAGTTAGTACCACCCCCACTGCCCAATTTGGCACCAATAGGGTCACTGGTACAAAAATATTCATCACGGCCAAGCCCTGTAATATCATGAAAACATTCCACCAGATTTGGTGGCAGTGAAAGCAGTACCTGTGTATTTTTCATAAATCCTATGCACTGAAATCCTTTATTCGCTGTTCTTCGCTCAGTTTGCAAATCAATAGCGTATCATCCTTTTCCGCAACAATATAACCGTCAAGCCCCTGTACAATGACCTTACGCTCCTCGGCACAATGTATTACACAGTTCTTCGTCTCATAGGTCTTGACACCGTTGCCGATTACAGCATTGCCGTTACGGTCCTGCTGAACATTCTCACGCAATGAGCCCCATGTTCCCAGGTCGCTCCAGCCAAAACTGGCAGGAAAGCAGAATATCTCGTCGCTCTTCTCCAATATGGCATAGTCGACACTTATGTTTTTGCAATCAGGATAGATACGGTCTATTTCCTGCTGCTCAAGTTCCGTTCCGTAGACATCCAGCAGCGATTCAAAGACATCATTAACCTCCGGCTCATAGATACGCAGGGCATTCACAATCGTATTGACGCTCCAAATGAAAATACCTGAATTCCACAACATGTTCGGCTGTCGGATATATTTCGCGGCAGTTTGCAGATCAGGCTTCTCGCGGAACTTGTCAACACGGAATATTTCCCTGTTCCTGACTGACGGACATGACATATCAGTCTGAATGTAACCATATCCCGTTTCAGGACGTGTCGGCTTCATGCCCAAGGTTACTATGCTGTCACTTTCACCGGCAAATTCCAGGCTACTCTTTATGACACGCTGGAATTCCAGTACGTTCAGCACCAGATGATCAGATGGACTTACCACCATTACAGCCTTAGGATCAATTGATTTGATACGCCATGCCGCATAGGCGATACAAGGTGCCGTATTACGGCGACAAGGCTCCAGCAGAATATTGCCTTCAGGAATCTCAGGCAACTGCCGTGCAACGGTATCACGGTACTGGGCACTGGTCACAACCCAGATATTCCCTGGCGAAACTATACCGGCAAAGCGATCCATTGTCATCTGGATAAACGTACGTCCGCACCCCAGGACATCAACAAACTGTTTGGGACACTCCGGCGTACTCATCGGCCAGAAGCGGCTGCCGATGCCGCCAGCCATTATTACAAGATGATAGTTATTCATTATCTGACTCTCTTAATTACACCGTCCCATGCATTCACCTTCACGCAGACAGTGCTTGCTTTAATACCGAATATCCGACATGCATCCTCGGGAATGTTAACGGTAATCTCAGATGTCCCGTCACTGAAATTTGCAACTACAAGCCAAGTCCTGCCCTCATAGCTGCGCAGGAAAACATATTGTCGCTGCAACTCAGGATTTACATACATCAGGTCCCAGAACCGGCCTTTGCTGAATGCATCCTCCTCAATAGCCAGGTGCAGGATTTTACGGTAATACTTCTGCAAGGCCTTTTCGCCGACAGTCAGCAGTTTACCGTCGAACTTGCCCTTATTGCGCCAACGGCGTATTGTATCCACCGTCCAATAGTCAAATATTGTAGTACGTCCGTCCCTGCCGCTGAAGCCTTCCTCGTCCATACCCCTTTCACCCAATTCCTGGCCGAAATAAACCATTATCGGATTGGTGTTCATCAAGGCTGATACCAACAGCATCGGGCGACCTTTCCTTGCATCTCCGGCAAAGAAATCACTCGCAATACGCTGCTCGTCGTGATTCTCCAGGAAATTAAGCATCCTGTCCTGTATGTCCTGGACACTCTGCCAGCAACCCGTGATCTCGTGCGTGCTGCACCAGCCTGCCGTAACAGCCTTCAGCTTGTCATACAATCCGACCTTGTCATAAAGATAGTCGAATCCGCCGCGATGGATATAGTCGCGGTACATTGCGGGATTGTAAACCTCGGCAATGAAAATGATTCCGGGATACTGTTCCTTAATCTGCGGAATCACCCATTCCCAGAACCCGACAGGAACCATTTCAGCCATATCACAGCGGAAACCGTCAACACCCTTTGCAGCCCAGTACAGCAGGATATCGCGCATCTTGCGATAGGTCGACGGCCCATAGTTCAGTTTGACCGTCTCGTACCAGTCGTTTCTTCCGGGCCATGCACTGAACACATCGTTACCTGTAGCCTTTGCAGGGTTCTCCTGATATTGTCCCTCCGATGCCGAAACGATATTGTCCAGATGCAGAGGTTCACCCAGGTAGTAGAAATTATTCTCAGGGCTATAGTTCAGTGCAGTGTCGTCGCCTTCACCCAAATCCACACAACCGCTGGGGCAGGAATCGCTATGATACTGGCGCGCCACATGGTTGGGGACGAAATCCTGAATTACCTTCATCCCCGCCTTGTGAGTACGCTCTATCAGCTGCTCGTATTCGCGGATACGGTTCGGAACCCTGACAGCCAGATCAGGATCAACGTCATAATAATCCTTTATGGCATACGGGCTGCCTGCCCTACCCTTTACTATCAGCGGATTATCTTTGGCAATGCCATATTTCGAATAATCCGTACAAGTCGCATGCTCAATGATTCCCGTATACCAGATATGCGTGACACCCAGGGACTTGATTTCCCCAAGCGCCTTCATCGTGAAGGCAGACATCGTGCCGCAACCGTTCTGCTTTCTCGAACCGTCAGGTACGGGATTTTCGGCATCTGCGCCAAACAGCCTGGTAAAAACCTGATATATGACCATCATGCATGCCCGACAGTCACGTCCTTGCTGATCTTGGTAATCATACCCGTCAAAGCCTGACCGGGACCACACTCAACGAACTCAGTGGCACCGGCCTCTATCATAGCCTCTACCTCCTGAGTCCAGCGCACACTTGCAGTCAGCTGTGCAATCAGGTTCTTCTTTATCTCAGCAGCATCAGTATGAGCCTTGCCGTCTACATTCTGGTAAACAGGACACTTGGGTTCATGGAACTCCGTAGCTTCGATTGCAGCCTCAAGCTCATCCTTTGCACCCTGCATCAGAGGGCTGTGGAATGCACCGCCGACAGGCAGGACTACAGCACGGCGTGCACCAGCCTCCAACAGCTTGTCGCAAGCCTTCTGCACCTCATCCTTGTTACCGCTTATTACCAGCTGGCCGGGGCAGTTGTAGTTGGCAGCAACCACCACACCTTCATTCTCTGCGCTGACCTCGGCACATATCTTCTCGATAGTCGCATCGTCCAGGCGCAATACGGCAGCCATACCTCCAGGCTGGGCCTCACAGCATTTCTGCATGGCCATTGCACGGGCATATACCAATTTCAATCCATCCTCGAAAGTCAGTGCACCGGCAGCAACCAGGGCGCTGAACTCACCCAGCGAGTGACCGCCCACCATATCAGGCTTGAATTCATCACCCATGGCAGCAGCCATTGCAACACTGTGCAGGAAAACTGCCGGCTGGGTAACCTTCGTCTCCTTCAGAGCCTCGGCATCGCCTTCGAACATAATATCCGTCAGACGGAAACCAAGAATCTCATTAGCCTTCTCCATCAACTGCTTTGCGGTATCGTTTGAATTGTACAAATCCATACCCATACCCGTAAACTGTGCTCCCTGACCGGGAAAAACAAATGCTTTCATATCTATTCTTAATTATTTTGTTTGAACTCTTAAACAATTAAACTCTTAAACTCCTATTTATAATCTCAAGCGCAAAGTTAACAAAAAAAATCATCTACAGCAAATTTTCGCAAACCTTTAACCTAAAACCTAATTATTATTTATTATATTTGCACGCAAACACCAATAATCCTCCATCTATGGATTACGACAAACTTATAGATGAACTCGTACAACAGGTTTACGATGCCGTAAGCGACCGTTACTCTCCCGAGGACATGGCGCGCGTACGCAAAGCTTTCCAGCTTGCCTACAAGGCGCATTCCAGCCAGCGGCGTAAATCAGGCGAGCCCTATATCCTGCACCCCATCAATGTTGCACTCATTGCAGCCAAGGAACTGCGCCTCGATGCCAATAGTGTAATAACAGCCTTCCTGCACGACGTTGTCGAGGACACGTCATATACAGTCGAAGACATACGCAGGCAATTCGGCGACGACGTAGCGGGACTGGTGGATGTGGTTACCAAGAAGAAGAAAGACAAATACCATACTACCAAGCAGGTTGACAACTATCAGCAGATATTGGCGTCGCTCCACTACGACATACGTGCCGTAATGGTCAAGATCAGCGACCGCCTCCACAATATGCGCACGCTTAGCAGCATGCGACCTGACAAGCAGATGAAGATTGCCGGCGAGACAGACTGCTTCTACGCCCCGCTTGCCAACCGCCTTGGGCTTTTCGATGTCAAGACCGACCTCGAGAACCTCTCGTTCAAGTATCGCTGCGAACTGGAATACGGCGACATCGAACGATGGCTGGAAATGGACCGCGAACGCGACCGCGAACGGCTGGAGCTTTTCTGCAAGAACATTCACGGTACGCTCAAGGACCACGGTATCCAGTGCGAGGTACAGTATTTCTACCGTCGCCCGTACAGCATCTGGCGACGCATGCACCAGCAGCACGTGGATTTCTTCCACCTGCAAAACCGATACTACATCCGCATCACCTTCTGGGACGACATTATGGACGAGGCACTTACCGAAAAGGAAACATGCCTCAAGATATACAATCTGCTCACCCGTGAGTTCCGCGAACGTCCCGGCAGCTTCCAGAATCTCATCGAGCAGCCCAAGGAAAACTCCTACCAATGCATCCGCCTGATGCTCCTGAGCGAGTCAGGTATATGGGAGGATGTCCAGATATGCTCACAGAACATGGTCACCGCCAGTCAGGTCGGCTGCATGGCCGAGATCGGCAGTAACATAGGCAACTGGGTGAAGCGTTTCCGCCGTGTACTGAAGGACATCGAGGAACTGGGGAACGGAGCATTCTTCCTCGAACACATTTCCAGCAGTCTCTATTACGACGACATCACTGTGTTCTCGCCCACCGGCCAATCCATGATACTCCCCAAGGACAGTACCGTTATCGACTACGCCTTCAAGCATGGGGACAACTGCGGTTCCCACGCACACTTTGCATACATAAACGGTCATCTGAGCAGTGTCAAGACCGTTTTGCACAACGGTGACTGCATCGACCTTCATACCAGTCCCCAGGCCCATCCACACAAGGATTGGATTGACCACTGCAAGACCTATGTAGCCAAGCGCTATCTGCGCATTTTCCTTGCCGAGCGTCTTCTGACAACCGGAGGAGTAATCCGCTGCCATCTGTGCAACCCGCTGCCTGGAGGCGAGGTTATAGGCATACGTGCCTGCCACTGCGAAGACAACGTAACCGACTTTCGCCGTATTATACTGCACCGCCGTTCGTGTCCCGAAGCCATCCGCATGGCAAGCAAGCACGGTGACGACGTGGTCAGCGTCAACTACTCCGACGACCCCAGTGCAGAATCACTGGTAATCAACTCACCTACATCAGTTACCATCAACCGTAACGGATATGCCTATCCCGTAACTCTTGAAATTCGCGGCATAGACCGTTACCACCTGCTCATGGACCTGGTTACCGAGATTGCCGACAACCTGCACCTCAGTATTGATTCACTCAATACATTCACCCGTGACGGCATTGCCGAATGCCGTGTGACATTCATGGTACACAGCGTTCAGGAGATGGTCACCGCCATACAGCGGCTCAACCGGATCGAAGGCGTAGACAGCGTATGGCAGGATCAGTCAGCAAAAGAGAACAAAATGATTTGACCTATACTATATAAAACACTCAACATGAAAGGAATAGTACTTGCCGGAGGCAGCGGCACACGCCTCTATCCCATCACTAAGGGAATCTCCAAGCAACTTATGCCCATATACGACAAACCGATGGTCTACTACCCTATCAGCGCACTTATGCTGGCAGGCATTCGCGACATCCTGATAATATCGACACCATATGACCTGCCGGGATTCAAACGCCTCCTGGGCGACGGCAGCGATTACGGAGTCCGTTTCCAGTATGCCGAGCAGCCATTACCCGACGGACTTGCACAGGCCTTTACCATCGGCAAGGACTTCATAGGTAATGATTCGGTATGCCTTGTGCTCGGAGACAACATATTCCAGGGCAACGGCTTCACACAGATGCTGCGCGAGGCAGTACGCACCGCAGAAGAAGACAAGAAGGCAACCGTATTCGGCTATTGGGTAAATGACCCCGAACGCTATGGCGTTGCAGAGTTCGACAAGGAAGGCAACTGTCTGTCCATCGAGGAAAAGCCAAAGAATCCCAAAAGCAACTATGCCGTTGTCGGCCTCTATTTCTATCCCAACAAAGTCGTCGACATAGCAAGCAGGATAAAGCCTTCGGCACGTGGCGAATACGAAATCACCACCGTCAACCAGTGGTTCCTTAATGACAACGAGCTCAAGGTTCAGACACTTGGCCGCGGCTTTGCATGGCTCGACACAGGTACGCACGACTCGTTGAGCGAGGCATCCACGTACATCGAGGTGCTTGAGAAACGCCAGGGTCTCAAGGTAGCATGTCTCGAAGGCATTGCATACCGTCAGGGATGGATCAGCGAAGAGCGCATGCGCCAGCTTGCCCAGCCCATGCTCAAGAATCAATACGGCCAATATCTCCTGAAGGTTATTGACGAGGTAAAACGCTTCGGTACCGGCGAACTGGCCTAAGACACATATCACATGGAAATCATTAAGACACGTATAGACGGCCCTGTAATACTCGAACCCAAGGTGTTCGGAGATGCACGAGGCTATTTCTTTGAAAGTTTCTCCCAGCGGGAATTTGACGAAAAGGTCGCAATACCACAGTACGGACACCCCATTATCTTCGTTCAGGACAACGAGTCTATGTCATGCTACGGAGTCATGCGCGGCCTTCATTTCCAGCTTCCCCCATATACACAAAGCAAGATTGTCCGCTGCGTACGCGGCCGAGTCCTGGACGTTGCCGTCGACATCCGCAAGGGTTCGCCTACATACGGACAGAACGTCACTGTCGAACTCAGCGAGGAAAACCACCGCCAGTTCTTCGTACCCAAAGGCTTTGCACACGGTTTCGTCGTTCTCAGCGACATCGCAGTGTTCCAATACAAGTGCGACCAGTTCTACCACCCCGAGTCGGATTGCGGCATATCCATTCTGGACACCTCGCTCCAGATAGACTGGCAAATCCCCATGGACAAGGCCATACTCTCGGACAAGGACACCCGTCATGCAAAACTTGCAGAATTCAATTCACCATTTGACATAAACACAAACCTATATTGATATCATGAAGAATATTGTAATAACAGGCGGAGCAGGATTTATCGGCAGCCATGTCGTACGCCTTTTCGTCAACAAGTACCCTGGGTACAACATCATCAACCTTGACAAGCTGACCTATGCAGGCAACCTTGCAAACCTCAGGGACATCGAGGACAAGCCCAACTACAAGTTCGTCCGCATGGACATCTGCGACTTTGATGCCTTCTACAAGCTGATGCAGGACGAGAAGATAGACGGCATTATCCACCTTGCTGCAGAAAGCCACGTGGACCGTTCGATCAAGGACCCGTTCACCTTTGCCCGCACAAACGTGATGGGAACCCTGTCACTTCTGCAGGCAGCCAAGCTCTACTGGGAAAGCCTGCCCGAGAAGTACGAAGGCAAGCGCTTCTACCATATCTCCACCGACGAGGTTTACGGCGCACTCGAGATGACCGACCCCGAGGGCATCGAGCCACCCTTCACCACAACCGCCAGCAGCTCGGAGCACCATCTGGCATACGGCAGGGACTTCTTCTACGAGACAACCAAGTACAACCCACACAGCCCCTATTCAGCAAGCAAGGCATCCAGTGACCACTTCGTACGCGCTTTCCACGACACATACGGGATGCCGACAATTGTCACCAACTGCTCCAACAATTACGGCCCGTACCAGTTCCCCGAGAAGCTGATACCCCTCTTCATCAACAACATACGCCACCGCAAGCCACTGCCCGTCTATGGCAAGGGCGAGAACGTGCGCGACTGGCTCTATGTCGTTGACCACGCACGGGCAATAGACACTATCTTCCATAACGGAACCATTGCCGAGACATACAATATCGGAGGCTTTAACGAGTGGAAGAACATCGACATCATCAAGACCGTCATCAAGACTGTCGACCGCCTTCTGGGCCGTCCCGAGGGAGCCGACCTTGACCTCATCACATACGTCACCGACCGTCTCGGTCACGATGCACGCTATGCAATCGACTCCACCAAGCTGCAGAAGGAACTCGGATGGGAACCGTCGCTCCAGTTCGAGGAAGGCATCGAGAAGACAGTCCGCTGGTATCTTGACAACGAGGAATGGCTCGACAATGTCACCTCGGGCGACTACCAGACATATTACGAGAAAATGTACTCCAACCGATAAATCACAGACACTATGAAAAAACTACTTTCCGTATTATTGACATTTTCGGCAGTCATTACATTTATCAGCTGCTTTGGCCCCCAACCCGTCAGCCAGGATTCATCAGATGCTGTAAAGGACAAACTGCATATGGTTGACAGCGTGCTTAAAACCGCACCTGCCTCCCACATCGAATCATGGGAGATTGGACGTCTCACCGACAACGGATTCCAGGAGGGCAACGAACAGCACTCAGTGATTATATACCTCAGCAAGCTCTCCACCGCCACCGATACGATATCATATCTGGAATTCAACTACTGCGAGGCTCCTGACGTCAATCAGGACAAGCGTGCTACCAAGTTTGTGATGTTTGACGAACTGCCTGCCATATATGCCGCTATCGACGATATAAAGCAGCACTACGGTACATACACCGACCATTTCGAATACTACAACTACCTGACCGCCTCATCACTCTCCCTGTCACTCACCCGTTTCATAAACGAGGACATCTGGGAAATCAGGCTCGGCTCAATCGAACTTTCGCGTGAAGCCCTTGACCAGTACAAGAGACTTCTGAACCAGGCGGAAAGCCAGCTCAAATACCAGTAATCAGCCAGGTAAGATAAGCCATATAAGCAAGGACAAGCACCGCACCCTCGATGCGGCCGAAACGGTGACGCACAGGCACATATAGCAGCAGTGCTGCTCCGCTTCCAATAAGCACCGCCCAGTCGACCCTGGTCATTCCCGTCACCTCGATAGGGCGCAACAGCGACGTCGAACCCAATACCAGGCAGATGTTAAAGATATTGCTGCCCAGGACATTGCCCAGTGCCAGGTCCTTGCTACCCTTGTGAGCGGCAACGACACTCGTAGCCAATTCGGGCAGGCTCGTTCCCGCTGCCAGTATCGTAAGCCCGACAAGCCCTTCGCTCATACCGCATGCAAGGGCAAGTGCCGAAGCACTGTGCACCATCACCTGACCGCCACCGACCAGTGCCGCAAGTCCCATGACAAGCAGCACCAGTATACGACGGATGCTGTATTCGCATCCATGCTTGTCTTGTGCATCTTCCCCACCCTCTGTTTCAGCGGCATAGCGACGCGAGTGCATTGCGATATAATAGGCATATCCCATGAACATGGCGAAGAACACCAGCAGCACGATACCGTCCCAGCGGTTCAGCTGACTGTCACTGCACATTGCCAGCAGGACAAAGGCGGCACCCAGCGACAGAAGCATGTCACGGTGCAAAAGTATCTTGTGCGGAATCAGTATGGGCTTCATCAGCGCAGCAAAGCCTACAATCATCAGTGTATTGAAAATGTTGCTGCCCACGATATTGCCCACACTCATGTCACCGCTGTCCTGCACTGCACTGAAGAAGCTTACCACAAACTCAGGCAGGCTTGTTCCCACGGCAACAACCGTCAGGCCGATAACCATTTCCGAGATATTCCAGCGTCGCGCTATGGCACTTGCCGAATCGATAAAACGGTCAGCCCCCCACAGCACCAATGCCGTACCTGTAACGAGCAGGACTATATCCAGTAACATTTTTTCCATAAAACAGCTGTTTCGCTTTGCAAAACTACAGAAAACATAGGGATATTCCTATCACCTTGAGGGATTTTTTATTATTTTAAGTAATTTTCTCCGTGTGATATATAAAAAAAGCACTACCTTTGCGTTCAAATGAAAAAGATAGCATACATTTTCGCTGCATCAGCAGTACTCTTTTCACTGGCATCATGCCATGATAAGACACAGGGAGAAGAAACCGGCCGTGACACCGTCGACACCATTGTTCCACAAGGTCCGTGCCTGGACACGCTTCTGGTCATTACAATGCCCGAAAACTGCATCTGGGGCCACATGGGCGAAGACACGGGCATGAGCGTGCTCGAGTTCATCACAGACGACGGTGACACATTGTATATAAACAGGTCCAACGACCGTACCGGCGAGGCAGGTATCATACAGGGCAGCATACGTAACTACACCGACCGCTTCTGCATAACCGTTGCCGACGACAGCACAAACCTGATCAAGGCCGTCAACGTAACCGAATTACAGGAAATATGGGCAGAGAACAAGGATGGCGAACTGCCCGGCGACAGATAAAACATTTTACATTATGAAAAATAGAATCTTTACATTAGCCATTGCTTCGGTAATCAGCATTGCCGCAATGGCACAGTTCGAGGGTACAACCCCCGACGAGCGTATTGCTGCAACCGCAGGCGAAGACAGCATCAGCGTCGGCCGCGGTCATATCAGCATGTTCCAGATGGGACTGCAAAACCAGGATTTCAAGGACGCATACGTTTCATGGAAATGGCTCATGACCTATGCCCCGTTTGCCAACACAGGCATATACAAGCAGAGCCCCATCATGTTCTACAACCTCAACCTCAAGGAAACCGACCCTGCCAGGAAAGAGGCATACTTCAACGACATGATGAAGATGTTCGACCTTCGTCTCAGCCGTCTCGACAGTCTCAACAGCATGGAACGCCGCGAGAGACTGAAGAGCAGCGTAGGTGACGTGATGGCAGTCAAGGCCGAATACTACAACTACATTGCCCCCACCATTCCCTCACAGCAGTGGAATGCCGGCAAGAGCTACAAGTACTTCGAGGAAGCTATCAAGACCATCAACGAGAAAGGCGGTCGCGAGGTCAGCGGTTCGTTCCTGCAGAACTACATCTACATCAGCGACATGATTTACAAGTCCGACCCGACAGGCAAGCGAGAGCAATACCTGCAGGACTATCTCGACAGCAAGGAGGCATGCGAGAAGATGCTCGCCCTGGCAACCGAGGCAGCACAGGCAGGCGACAGCGCAGTTGCACAGAAGTACGTAACCATGTACTCAGCACCCCTTGCCTTCATCGAGCAGACCTTTGCAGCCAGCGGTGCAGCCGACAAGGAACAGATCATCAAGATCTACACTGACAAGTTCGAGGCCTACAAGACCGACATCAACAAGCTCAACGCATCACTCAACCTTATGGCACAGAATGACTGCGACACCGAGCCCATATATTTCCAGTACGCCAAGGCAGCATACGCCCTGCAGCCCACCTTCACATCATCCATCGGTCTTGCACAGAAGGCAATGAAGGACGGCAATGCCAGCTCGGCCCTCAACTACTATAACAAGGCACTGGAGCTCGCTTCCGACGACAACGCACGCAGCAAGATCTGCATGAACATTGCAAAGGCCATGGCATCCAGCGGAGCATACGGCAAGAGCGAGGAATACACCGAGAAGGCCATTGGCTATAATGCCGAGTGTGCCGGTCACGCCTACTACCAGATGGCAAACAACATGGTACGCGTCAAGAACTACGGCGACGCCATTGCATACTGCGACAAGGCTGCTGCAGCCGACATCACCATTGCACCACGTGCACGCGACCTCAGGGGCCGTATCGTCAAGGCACAGGAACAGCTTGCCGCTGCAAACAAGGCAGCTGCAGCCAACAAGGCAGCCAACGACGCCTACCAGGAATACCTGCGTAAGAAAGCAGCCGAGGAAGCCTTCTGGCGCGGAAGCAAGAAATAATAATTCAGATTCTCACAGCTTCGCAAAAAGCAGAATAGTTCTGCTCGACGCGAGCCAACTGATAAGGTGCGAGGTGCAACGAAAAAGTGCCTCGCACCTCTTTTATGTCATAGCTAAGACGTATTATGCTCGCCGTACTGAAACTCAGCGAATCACCCTTCTTCATCAGATAGTGACACGTACGGAACAAAAGAGCATGGTCATGCTCAACATAGCGCAAAGCCCCCAACAGGACATAATACGCAGGACGCGTTGTAACCTGTAGCAGATACTGTATCCACCGGTCCGTCTCCATCAGGCCGCATTTACTGAACAGCATCCTGACATCCTCGGGATTCTGTGCAAGCGGAATCATTGCAAGCAACACCTTACGCCTGTCAACGTCCGTCATATCAGCCGCTATTTCACCGATGCAATCCCCCAATGCACTGCTCCCCTCGCCTATCCTCTGTACAAGCACCTTCACCAGGCACCCCAGCCACATACGGCTGTCAGCCCCGAACAATACCCTAAACACACAGCCGAACTGCCCGGCAGTAATCACTGGCAGTATCTCCCTCTCCAGACAAGCCTGAGCCACACGCCGCTGCGCATTGCTCAACCCTGCCATATACCCCGGCAGAGCCTGCGGCTCCAGGCACAATTCCCTCAGTTTAACTCGATTCGGTGTCATACGACCTGTCTACTTGAATAGCTCGCTGTGGCTACCTAATCGCACCAACTCGATAACATCTGTATTCTTGTCATACCATATCAGCAGAAAATCTCCATTGATGTGGCACTCCAAGCACCCTTTATATTTCCCTATTAACGGATGCAAGAGATATTCAGTCGGAATGGGCTGCTCGTTCTGAAGCATTCTGAGCACTTCTTTCAGGTCGGCCAATTTCTGAGGATTATTCCTATACCGTTTCAGGTCTTTCTTATACTGGGTAGTTGGCTGCAGTTTCTTCATTCCTCGTTCAGAATGTCGTTAAACATCTCGTCTACACTGTCGTAAACCTTGTTAGGATTATGTCCCGACATGGCTTCCATAATGGCACCTTTGGTAGTTTCGTTAGGCTCATTAAAGATATAGTCGAGCAACACACTCTCAACGTAATTGTTTAGAGTCCTGTTTTCCCTAACTGCATTTTGCCTGAGTATCCCCAACAGGTCGGCCCTAAGTCGGAACGAGGCTGGTTTCCTGATAATTGTTGTTGCCATATTTGTAATACAATAAAATGCTTTTCATTGCAAAGATAATACTTTTATTTATTTAGTACTTCATTTTTATACACAAAATTAGTTATAAAAAAAGGAACGGACTTTCATCCGTTCCAATTTTTAGTACGCATGCACTGCTAATCCATGTCGCTGCCGTTGTCACCACCGCCTTCACCGCCGGGGTTCTCGGGCGTTTCGCCGCCGGGGCCGGGGTCGGGAGTAACAGGTGTAGTACCGCCGTTGTCTGAACCACTGCCGTTCTCTTCATCGTTCTTCATAATACGTGGCTTCTCGATGATGTCCTTGCGCTCGATACCGCTGCTCTCAGCCATGAGCATCTCGGTAAACTTCCGCCCGCACTCGGCGTGAGCTCTCACAGTGATGCTGACCTTAGCCACAAGGTTTCCTGCCTGTTCTACCATCTCCTCTTCGTTATGGACATCGTCGGGCATCAGTTCTTTAGCCTTGTCCAGGTTGATGTTGCC
>JAFZVW010000047.1 GCA_017617635.1 Bacteroidaceae bacterium
GCAAGCAGCAATGCCGGTGTAAACTGAGAACCGGCTGTTAGGATTATATGAAGATGAAAAGACTGATATATTTACTGTTGATACCGGCAATAACGGCCTGCACGAAGAGCTACGACATCCCTTCGCAATATACGGATGTAGCTGAGCAGGCCCCTATATACCCTGACTACAGGGACATAGTGGTTCCCGAAAATATTGCTCCGCTTAACTTTATGGTCAAGGATGCCAAGGGACTGGTGGCGGTGTTCGAGGGTGAAAACGGAAGCTGCCTGACTGCAAGCGGTGAGGACCGCATTGACATAGACTCGGCCGAATGGCGTAAAATGCTGACTGCCGAAAGAGGCAAGGACATCCTGGTCACGGTGTACGCCGACATGGATGGATGGAAGCGCTATGCCTCGCATACACTGACGGTTGCCGAGCCGATTGACAGCTATCTGTCCTACCGTCTGATTGAGCCTGGATATGAGCTGTACCGCCAGTTGGGCCTGTATCAGAGAAACCTTGAGAATTTTACGCAGAATGCCATATACGAAAACAACCGTGCATACGAGGACGACAACAACCACTGCATAAACTGCCACAACTTCCAGAACTACGATACGGGACACATGCTGTTCCACGTGCGTGCACAGCATGGCGGTACCATAATGATTGACGGGGACAAGTGCAGGAAGATTCAGATAAAGAGTCCTGACATACTGGCTGCCGGTGTATATCCCACATGGCACCCCAAGATGAATATGGTGGCTTTCTCGACGAACAAGACGGGACAGGTGTTCCATGTCTACCATAAGGAGAAAATCGAGGTGGTGGACGAGGCAAGTGACCTGATTCTGTATGATGTCGACAGGAACGAGGTGCGCAACATTATTGCCGGTCCGGATTTCGAGACCTTCCCGTGCTGGAATCCTGCAGGTGACAAGCTGTATTTCTGTTCGGCTCACGTCAGGCAGATGGACAATGTTCCTGACAGTATGGCGGCTGAGGTTATTTCCCACTACTACGACAGTGTGTACTATGACCTGAAATGCATGACCTTCGATCAGAAGACACTGAAGTTCGGCAAGCCGGAGACAGTTATCCAGGCTTCGGCTTCGCACAAGAGCATTTCGGTTCCCCGGTTGAGTCCCGACGGCAGATACATACTGTTTACCTTGGGAGACTACGGGCAGTTCCATATATGGCACAAGAGCAGCGACCTGTGGGTAATGGACCTGGAAAAAGACAGCGTGTATGCACTGAGGGATGCCAACAGCCCTGACGTGGACAGCTATCATACATGGTCAGGCAACGGACGCTGGATAGTGTTTGCAAGCCGTCGTATGGACGGAAACTATACACGTGCGTTCATTGCCTACTTTGACAGGAACGGCAAGGCGCACAAGGCTTTCTGCATACCGCAGCGCGACCCTGAGCACAACATCCTGCTGCTGAAGAGCTACAACGTTCCCGAACTGACAAAGAATGCCGTAAAGGTTACGCCCGAGACACTGCGCAAGTGCATATACGAGACTGACGGCGATACGGCACGCTTTACGGGCAACATCAGACACCGCGTGGACGGCCATACCGGCGCAAGCCCTCAACTGGACGGCAGGACGGGAGCTTCTCCGAAAAGCGGGAACTGAAAATCTGCGAATGAATGGAATAATATAATAATTAACCTAAAAAACCAAACCATTATGCGAGTAATTATCGAGCCTGATTATGCTGAGCTGAGCCGCTGGGCAGCTGAGTATGTTGCAGCTAAGATCAACGCTGCCAATCCTACACCTGAGAAGCCTTTCAAACTGGGTTGTCCTACCGGTGGTTCACCGCTGGGCCTGTACAAGAACCTGATTGAGATGTACAAGGCCGGAAAGGTTAGCTTCGAGAATGTCGTCACATTCAATATGGACGAATACATCGGTCTGCCTGAGGAGCATCCCGAAAGCTATCACAGCTTTATGTGGAACAATTTCTTCAGTCATATCAATATCAAGAAGGAGAATGTGAACATCCTGAACGGTAACGCCGAGGACCTGGAGGCCGAGTGTGCTGCCTACGAGGCCAAGATTGAGGCTGCAGGCGGCATTGACCTGTTCATGGGCGGTATAGGTCCTGACGGTCACCTGGCATTCAACGAGCCTTTCTCAAGCCTGACAAGCAAGACACGTATCAAGTCCCTGACAACCGACACAATCATTGCCAACAGCCGTTTCTTTGACAATGACGTGAACAAGGTTCCCAAGACTGCACTGACAGTAGGTATCGGTACCGTTATGGCTGCCAAGGAGGTTCTGATTGTATGCAACGGCCACAACAAGGCACGTGCACTGCAGCATGCTGTCGAGGCAGGTGTAAGCCAGGAGTGGACAATATCGGCACTGCAGATGCACCCGCACGCAATAATCGTCTGCGACGAGGCTGCTACCGACGAGCTGAAGCATGGTACCTACAAGTACTTCAAGGACATCGAGAAGGATAACCTGTAACAGTCACTGTTTTACCTGTATATAAAAAAACGACCTGCATCTTTTAAGAGCAGGTCGTTTTTTCTGTTCTACTTATATGATTATTCTGCCGGCATCATGATGACTTCGGCGTTATTACCTGCCTTCAGCACTTCCTTAACGAATGCTGCAATGCTTTCGGATGTCTGCGCATTCACCACCTTCTCATAGTCGGTATGGAAGTCCATCCCCCACTTGCGCCAGTTATTGATTTGCCCCAGCCAGTAGCCGTTCTGCTTCAACTGGTCGCCATGGTTCTTCAGCAAGTACTCCTTGACCTTTGCCAACTTGTCGACATCACACGTCTTCGTCATGTTGTTTACCTCATCGCGCATAATCTGCAGAGCCAAGTCGGCTTTCTCGGGCTTCATGGGACAGTAGACATAGATGTTGGCATTATTCTCGAATTCGTCGCGGCTCATGCTGGCGCTGGCACCGGCAGTGTAGGCTGCACTGGCATCCTCACGAATCTTCTTGAGATACTCCATCGACAGGATCTGACCTGCAATAGAGGCCTTGACGGAGTTCTCCAAGTTGTAAGGCATTTCTTTCGAATACCACATCATGACGGCAATAGCCTTGGGTGTTTCGGCCTTGTGTTTGAAATCGTTCACAACCTTACCCTTGAAGTCCATATCAATGAATTTACCCTTCTCCACTTTCTTCTGTGAGGGCAGCGAACCCAGATACTGCTCAATCAGCGGACGGATGGTCTGCTCGTCATAGTTACCGATGATGGTAAACGTGTAGGCAGCGGCATTGGCTGTACGCTCCTTGGCCATCTGCAGGATGCGGTCGTAGCTGACTTTCCTCAGGTCGTCCACCGTCATCGGCTTCACACGCGGATGATGGTTACCCATCGTCAGCGTCAGCGAATCGGCAAAGACATTCTCGGGCTGCAGCAGGCGGTTCTTCAACTGAACCTCAGTAGTCTGCATCAGATTGTCAAACGACTTCTGATCCTTGTTGATATTGGTAAAGTAAAGGTACACCAGCTGCAACATCGTCTCCACGTCCTTCGGTGTCGAACTGCCGTTGACATGCTCGCGATAATTGCTCATATACATCGATGCACTGGCAATTTTACCAGCTAAAGCCTTCTCCAGTTCGGTATGAGAGAAATTGCCCAGTCCGCTGGCTTCAATCACGTTGCCGAACATTCTCAGGTTGGGCAGTTCTTCCTCGCCATACAGCGACTCGCCACCGAAGCCCTCGCCACGCAATAGCACCTGGTCTTTCTTCAAGTCGGTCTGCTTCAGCACCACCTTCACGCCGTTCGACAGCGTCAGCTCGCTATAGCCGAACTTATCGTTCTTTACTTCCTTCTTAATCTTGCCGGGCTTGGGCAGCTTCGTCATCAGCGGTTCGTCCTTCACGTTGTCCACGTAGGCCTCAATCTGTGCGGCACGGGCTTGGGCGATAGCTTGCTTCATGCCGTCCTCAGTCGGATAAACAGCATCCTCCTTCTCGTTGTTGAAATTCATCACCACCAGATTCGTGTCTGACGGACTTACCAGCTCCTTCATCACCATATTCACGCCGTCTATGGGCAGTAAAGGCACAATCTGCTTCATGGTCTGATACACGAAGTCGATGCTGGGAATGGGCTCGTTGTTCAGGAAGTTCTGCACATAACTCGACACAAACTGACTGTTGTAACGCTTGTCCTTGTTCGAATACTGCTTGTCCAGATTACTGGTATAGTTAGCCTTGAAGCGGTTGTACTCCGTAGGCGTAAAACCGAACTCAGCAGCACGACGAGCCTCCGTCAAGACAGCCTTCACGGCATCCTCGGTCTGCCCGTCCTTAGGCAGGATTGCCATTTCGAAGGCATCCACGCCACGCGATAGCAAGTAGTTACCATCTCCGACAGAGGCCTGCAGGAATGGGCTCTCGGGCTTCTCGGCAAACTCCTTAAGGCGGTCGTTCAGCATGCTCATGGCAGCATCCTTAAAGTAGTCTGCAATAATATATGCCAGACTGCCCTTCAGCGAGTCGGGGAAAGTTTCGTGTTTCATCAGCACTTCCACGATATTGTAACTCTGCTCCTTATCCTTGTCGATAACATATATAGCTTCGTTATTGTCGGGCACAGGATAGGTCGTTACCTTGGCGGGGTTCACAGGCAACTTAATGGGTGAGAACAGCGTCTTAATTTTCTGTTCCACCTTATCAACATCCACATCACCCACCACGATGATAGCCTGATTGTCAGGACGATACCACTTCTCGTAGTAAGCCTGTAAGAACGGACGCTCAAAGTTGTCGATAATCTCCATCAGTCCGATAGGCATACGATGACCGTACTTCGAACCAGGATACAGTTTGGGCAGGTCGCGCTCCAGCATACGCATCTGAGCCGAGGTACGCAGACGCCACTCTTCGTGAATCACACCACGCTCCTTCTCTATCTCCTCGTTCTCCAGCAACAATCCGTCTGCCCAGTCAAACAGTATCAGCAGACACGAGTCGACGATGCCCTCGCGCGTCGTAGGCACATTACTTATATTATATACTGTCTGGTCTATCGAGGTGTACGCATTCAGGTCGGTACCAAACTTCACACCGATGCTCTCACACCAACGCAGCATCTCGTTGCCCTTGAAGTGCTTCGAACCGTTGAATGCCATGTGCTCCAGGAAGTGGGCCAGACCACGCTGGTTGTCGTCCTCCTGAATCGAGCCCACACGCTGTGCAATGTAGAACTCGGCACGCTGTTCAGGCCATGCGTTGTGACGAATGTAATAAGTCAGCCCGTTGTCCAACTTTCCTATCTTCACGTCCGGATCCTGTGGAATGGTAGGCATCTGCTGTGCCACCACTGCTGTTCCGATTGCCAACAGCACAACTGCTATGGCATAAAATCTCTTTAAGTTCATAATTTATAATATTATATTAGGATTATTCTACTTCATTGCCGCAGAAAGGACAATAATGGGCGCTGTCCGGCAAAGTACTGCCACATTCCTTGCATTTTGCCTTCCCGTCACCGGAACCGCCACGGATGTCGCGGCTGAACTGTGCACTGACTATGCCTGTAGGCACAGCTATTATGGTATAGCCCAGAAGCATTACGACAGCACTCAGTATGCGTCCGATAAGGGTTACTGGCACAATGTCGCCATACCCTACCGTGGTCATTGTAACCACGGCCCAATAGATACTGGTAGGGACATCGGTGAACGGCGTTCCAGGCTGACTTCCCTCGACCATATACATCATGGTCCCAAGCGATATTACCATAATAACCACAAAGAGGAAGAATACCATTATCTTGGGGAAGCTAAGCTTAAGTGACTTGAGCAGCTTGTCACCTTCCTCCAGGAAACTGAACAGCTTGAATACGCGGAAAACACGTATCAGCCTGAATGTCCTGAGCACCATGAGATACCGGCTCGCTGAGAAGAAGAGACCAAGATAGAATGGCATCGTACTGAGAAGGTCTATGATACCGAAGAAACTGGTAATGTATTTGCGCGGATCTGGCGAACAGTAGATACGGGCAATATATTCTATGGTAAAGAAGCCTGTGAAAATATACTCCCATATTACCAGAAAACTGCTCATCCAGTCCGGTATGGCGGGAATGCTCTCGACCATAATGAGAACTATGCTTAACAGTATAGCCCACAGGAGAGCAACGTCAAATGCCTTGCCCAGCGGTGTGTCGCTTTCGAAGATAATAATATAAAGGCGCCGCTTGAACTCATCGTTCCGGGACAAGCGGCGCCATATAGATACCTTGTTACTCACTTGGAAATCCTAGAATAGAGTATTCTCGATAATCTTACCCATCTGCCATACCATACGTACGTTCAGATCCTTGTCAAGGATAAGAATATCTGCATCCTTGTTGCGTGACAGTGAGCCCTTACGGTCATAGCATCCCATGATGTGGGCCGGAGTCTCGCTGACCATACGGCAGGCATCCTCGAGCGGTATCTCGGCCTGCTGTACAGCAGTACGGATCAGGCGGTCCATTGTAGCAATGGAGCCTGCCAATGCACTGCGGTCGGAGAGTTTGCAGACACCGTCCTCGATAATCACACGCGGATCAAATGCCTCGGCATCATCTCCTGCTGCTGCCACTGCCAGGGCGTCAGTTATAAGCGCCATACGCTCCACACCCTTGATCTTGTAGCACATACGCATGATTGTGGGCGGAACGTGGATACCGTCTGCCACGACCTCGACAGTCATGTCGTCCATCAGGTATACGCTCTCGACAGTACCTTCGTACTTGTACTCCTGCTTGTTGTGGAAGCCAGGCATGGCATTGTAGAAATGGGTTACGTGCGTATAGCCTACCTCGTATGCAGCACGTACATCCTTGTATTCGGCATTGGTGTGGGCAATTGAAGGAAGTACTCCCTTTTCTGCGCAGTACTTGCCGAACTGGATTGCTCCGGGCATCTCGGGTGCTGCGTCCCAACGAACCAGGCACGGACTGTTCTCTACGATGGGTATATACTCGTTGGGATCAGGATTCTTGATAAGCTCTGGCATCTGGGCACCTGCCTTCTTAGGATTAAGATAGTGTCCTTCCAGATGCAGGCCAAGTATGGAACTGTCCTTCTCGGCCATCAGCTTGTTACATGTCTCTACGGCAGCCTCGATCATAGGTACTGTAGATGAAGACAAGGTCGGATAGATTGATGTCGTACCATGCTTGGCATGGGCTGCACATGCTACACGGAATGCTTCCTCGGTACCCTCCTGGAAGTCGCGTCCGCCACCTCCATGTACGTGCATTTCAATGCCGCCCGGTACTACATACATGCCCTTGGCATCAATCAGCTCGGCGCCGATGACTGCCAGGTCGCAGTTGGTTACTTCCAATATCTTGTTGTCGCGAAGAATTACACTGCCATCCTTCAACCAGCCCTGTGGGGTCAGTATGCGACCATTGATAATCTGTGTTAACATTTTACTTGACCATTGAATAAACTACATCCATAATTTCCTTGCCGAGCTGATCTGCAGCTTCCATTGTACTGGCCTCGCTGTAAACGCGGATGATAGGCTCGGTATTGGACTTGCGCAGATGAACCCACTTGTCGGGGAAGTCGATCTTGACACCGTCGATGTCATTGACCTCCTGATCCCTATACAGTTCCTTGACCTTGAGCAGGATTGCGTCAACATCTGTATCAGGCGTCAGGTCGATACGGTTCTTCGCAATCTGATATGGCGGATATGTTGCACGCAACTGACTTGTGGTCATGCCCTTCTTGGCAAGGTATGTAAGTATCAGGGCAATACCTACGAGAGCATCACGGCCGCTGTGGGCAGCAGGATATATTACACCGCCATTGCCCTCGCCACCGATAACCGCATTGGTTTCGTACATCTTGGTAACAACGTTGACCTCACCTACTGCTGCTGCATTGTACTTGCAACCTGCATAGCGGTTGGTCACATCGCGAAGGGCACGGGTAGAAGAGAGATTGCTTACTGTATTGCCGGGAGTATTCTGCAGAACGTAATCTGCCACGGTAACGAGTGTGTACTCTTCGCCATACATCGTGCCATCCTCACAGAACAGGGCCAGACGGTCCACATCCGGGTCAACGACGAATGCGATGTCGTGTCCTCCCTTCTGCATCAGAGCCTTGATATCGCCAAGATTCTTCTCCAACGGCTCGGGATTATGCTGGAAATCACCCGTAGCCTCGGTAAACATTCCCGTGTACTCGACACCTAACTGATCAAACAGCTTGGGCAGGATGATACCGCCTACCGAGTTGACTGCATCGAACGCCACCTTGAACTTGCGTGCCTTTACTGCCTCGACATCAACCAGGTCCAGGCCCAACACCATATCAATGTGCTTCTGGTCGTATGTATTGTCCTCGCGATAGCTGCCAAGATGATCTACATCGGCATACTCGAAGTCTTCGGCCGCAGCGATACGCAACACTTCCTCGCCCTGTACCTTGTTGAGGAACTCGCCTTTCTCGTTCAGAAGCTTCAATGCATTCCACATACGCGGGTTGTGGCTGGCCGTGAGAATAATACCACCGTCGGCCCCCTCCATGGTAACGGCAATCTCGGTAGTCGGAGTTGATGCCAAACCGATGTTGACAACATCAAAGCCCATACCCATCAGAGTACCGCAAACTACATTCTTGACCATCTCGCCTGAGATACGGGCATCCCTGCCGACAACAATCTTGTTGCTCTTTACGGGAGAGGTCTTGCGGATAAGTGTTGCATAAGCGCTTGTAAACTTAACGATATCCAGGGGATTGAGAGTATCACCTGCCTTACCGCCGATAGTTCCTCTGATGCCGGAAATTGATTTGATAAGTGTCATAATAATAAAGATTTATTTGTTATGTTTGTTTTTGCACATACAAATATATAAAAATAATAAACACGTTATTCTGCCTGAGGGCTTTTTCCTATATTTTATTTTAAAAGCTTTGCGGTTTTGTCATAATTTACTTAACTTTACACGCAAATTTATATCTGTATCCTGATAATTATCTATAAAAACATGAAGGTTATAGACCTTATCAACGATAATAGCAGCCGCCCGTTTTCCTTTGAGGTGTTGCCGCCACTGAAAGGAAATGGAACCGATGCACTGTTTGACACCATAGACCGCCTGAAGGAATTTGAGCCTAGATACATCAATATCACCACACACCGTAGCGAATATGTGTACAAGGACCTGGGAGGCGGACTGATGCAGAGGCAGAAAATCCGGCGGCGTCCGGGCACCATTGCCATTTCTGCGGCAATACAGCAACGCTATGGAATTCCTGTCGTACCGCACATCGTATGCAGCGGCCACACCCGCGAGGATTTGGAATACATGCTTCTGGATCTGCAGTTCTTAGGTATCAGCGACCTGTTGGTACTGCGTGGCGACAAGGCTAAGGAGGATGCATGTTTCTACCCTACCGGGGACGGTCCCATGCATGCTACCGACCTGATTGAACAGATACAGAAGTTCAACAATGGCCATTTCTACGATGGAACCGCGATAAAATGTCCTGGTGAAAAGTTCAGGTTCGGTGTGGCATGCTACCCGGAAAAACATGAAGAGGCCGCAAATATCGACAGTGATTTGCAGGTATTGAAGCAAAAGGTCGACATGGGTGCAGAATATGCCGTGACTCAGTTGTTCTACGATAACAGGAAATACTTCGATTTTGTGGAGCGTGCACGCAATGCCGGTATAACTGTACCTATAGTACCGGGCATAAAACCATTGGCCAAAATATCACAACTGACCATGGTGCCTAAGATATTCCACTGCGACTTGCCCGAACCGCTGTATCGCGAGGCTGTAAAATGCAAGACGGATGATGAAATACGGCAGGTCGGTATCGAGTGGGCGTCCGTACAATGTCGCGAGTTACTGGAAAAAGGTGCTCCCAACCTGCATTTCTATACTGTCGGTTCGGTGGATAGCATTACAGAGATTGCGAAGAGAATATATTAAATAGATTCATACAGCGTATTACGTGGATTTTAATCAGGTCATAGGACTGGAGGAGGTCAAGAGCCGTTTGAAGGCAATGGTTTCCGAGAACAGGATTGCACATGCCATTATGCTGTGCGATCCGTTTGGCGCCGGCGCCATGCCGTTGGCCTTGGCATTTGCACGCCTGTTGCTCGAAAAGGACGAAAGCGACAAGGCGATGCTGGACAAGTGGGCACACCCGGACCTGCATTTCTCATTTCCCATATACAAGAAGAAAACCACCGATCACCCGATATCCGACGACTATATGCAGGAATGGCGTGACCAGTTGCTACGCTCCACGTATTTTGATACCGAAGACTGGCTGGAAGACATCAAGGCAGAAAACCAGCAGATTGTAATCTATGTAAGCGAAAGTGACTCGCTACAGCAGAAACTGCAGTTGAAAGCCAGCCGCGGAGGCAGACGAGTCGTGATTATCTGGTTGCCCGAGAGAATGAAGACAGAGGCAGCGAACAAACTGCTGAAGATTATCGAGGAGCCTCCGCATGAAACATATTTCCTGCTCATAACGCAGGATGCCGGGAATGTCCTGGGAACCATACAGAGCCGTACTCAACAGCTGCAAATCCCCGCATTGAGCGAAGCGGAGATTGCCGAGGCCCTGAAGGACAGGGAGGGTGTACCGGAAGAGACAGCAGCCGCCATTGCACATGTCTCGCAGGGAAGCTATACAAGTGCCATTAAACGCCTGGCCACAGGTAACGAGCAGCAGCTGTTCTTCGACTTGTTCGTACAGTTGATGCGACTGAGCTACATGCGCAAAATCAAGGATATGCGGGCCTGGAGTGAGACAGTGAGCAATCTGGGGCGCGAACGTCAGAAAAGGCTGCTGGAATACTGCCAGAGACTGCTGCGTGAGAACTTCATGTATAACTTCCGTCGTTCTGAAATGGTATACCAGATGCCTGACGAGGCGCAGTTCAGTACGAAATTCGCCCGTTTCATCAATGAAAAGAATGTAATTCCCATAATGGTGGAATTGGAACATTGCCAGAACGACATAGAGCACAATGTAAATCCGCGCATGGTCTTCTTTGATTTCTCGCTGAAAATGATTGTGCTATTATTACAATAAAATACCAAACAATAAATGTCAATGGAAAACAGATATATATGCGGCGGCGGACGCGGCCTGTGTGCCAAAGGATGGCATGCCAACCACTATACACAGCTGAATGTATTCGACTATATGGCTGACGTACCTGGCAACACTACGGCCAGTGACCTTGTGGAAGTCCAGTTCAAGAATACACGCAAGGGATATTATCACAACAGCAATAACCTGGAGTTGCACAAGGGTGACGTGGTAGCGGTAGAGGGGACACCCGGGCACGACATAGGCACGGTTACAATGACCGGCTCGCTGGTGGCCCTGCAAGTCCAGAAGGCTAACCTGAAGAACCCGGAGGACATCAGGAGGATATACCGGATTGCACGCGAATCCGACATTGAGAAATACGAGGCAGCCAAGGCACGTGAGCACCAGACCATGATAGAGTCCCGCCAGATAGCCAAGGACCTGGGACTGGAGATGAAGATAGGTGATGTCGAGTACCAGGGTGATGGCGGCAAGGCTATTTTCTACTATATTGCCGACGGTCGTGTGGACTTCCGTCAGTTAATCAAGGTGCTGGCCGAAGTATTTCATGTGCGCATCGAGATGAAGCAGATAGGTGCCCGCCAGGAAGCAGGACGCATAGGCGGTTTCGGCCCCTGCGGACGTGAATTGTGCTGCTCGACATGGATGAAGAACTTCACCAGCGTAGGAACTCCTGCAGCCCGTATACAGGACCTCTCGCTCAATCCACAGAAACTGGCCGGCCAGTGCGCCAAGCTGAAATGTTGCATGAACTACGAGGTCGACCAGTATATGGAGGCTTCGCAGAAACTGCCACAGCGTGACGCTGTACTTTGCACCCAAGAGGGCGAATGGTACTTCTTCAAGGCAGATATCCTGCGCGGTCGCGTATCATATTCTACTGACAAGCATCTGGCTGCCAATGTAACAGAGATTCCTGCACAACGTGCAATAGAAATCATCAATTTGAACAGAAACGGCGAGAAGCCGGACACTCTGATCAACGGCGAACGGACAAAGACCGAACTGCATGTTGACCTGGCAACACAGGATGATCTGCACCGCTTTGACAATCAGTTCCACGGCAAGCACAGGAAAAAGAAGAAGAACCATGGCAAGAAGCACGGTAAGCCTAATCCTGACAGTCCTGCTGCTGATTAGCTGCACTGGCGGAACAGTGCAGTATCAGTTCCGCACAATCAGCGGAAATGACGGCTGGGAGCGTACCGACACTCTCACCTATGACATACCGGAAATCAAGGAAACGCGCAACTACGGCATGCATATACAGATTAGAGTCGGCACGCAGTTCCCATACAGGACAATCTGGATTGCACGTGAGCTGGAACTGGACAATCCGCACATGCTTAAATGCGATACCGTACGCATTGACATGAGCGACAGCCCGGACCAGATGGACGCGACCGGTGTAACGATACTAACGGTTGACAGGGAAGTCAGTTCAATACACCTGAAGAAAGGACAGAAAGGCAGACTTAGGCTGATTCACCTGATGAGACAGGAATCCCTGCCAATGATTCACGAGATAGGAATCAAACTAGTGCAGTAGCCTGTTGCGTGCCGCATCTATCCTGAGGAATATAAACAGCAGGATGGTGAAGCCCCACAGGGACGAGCCGCCATAGCTGAAGAACGGCAGCGGGATTCCGATAACAGGTGTCAGGCCAAGTACCATGCCCACATTGATGAATACGTGGAACATGAAGATGCTGAGCACACAATAGCCGTAAATACGCCCGAAGCGCAACGGTTGTCGTTCTGCCAGATGGATAAGTCGCAATATCAGTGCCAGAAACAGCACAAGCACCAGGGTACAGCCGACGAAACCTTCTTCTTCGCCAACCGTACAGAAAATAAAGTCCGTATCCTGCTCGGGGACATATTTCAGTTTCGTCTGGGTGCCGTTCAGGAATCCCTTTCCGTTCAAACCGCCACTGCCTATGGCTATCTTGGCCTGAATCACATTGTAACCTGCACCGCGGGGGTCATCCTCCAACCCCAGCAATACACGTACACGTGCCTGCTGATGCCTCTGCATCACTTCGTTAAGGACATAGTCGACACTGTAGAAGAATCCGATACTGCCCAAGGCAAAGATTCCTATCAGCGCATAGCCTAACAACCTTTCACGCACTGCCAGACAGAAAAGGTATATTGTCATGACTGCCAACACAGCCCACTGTACCCAGCAGGCATTGAACGGAATCATGTATTTACAGAACAGTACAGAGAAGATATATGTCAACGAGCCTATAAGCAGGACACGCAGGAAGGGACCACGCAGGGGTGTATATACCCACATCATAATAGAAGAGAAAAGATGAATGGCAGCGAGAACAAAGAACTCACCCATACTGATTTGCGCAATACCCCATAAAGGTTCCTCGGCATAGCGTATGCCCACCACGAAATACAGGACAGCCGCAGCACCGCTGAACAGGATACTGCCTGCCATACCCTCGCGATAGAACATAAAGAAGAATGCAAGATATACCAGGGCCGAACCGGTCTCTTTCTGCAGGACGATAAGACCCATTGGCAGCAATACGATGATGCCGCTGATAAGCAGGTCTCGCCATTTTTCCAGTTTAAGATTGAACGATGAAATTGCCTTGGCAATGCATAGTGCCGTACCAAACTTGGCAAACTCGGCAGGCTGTATGCTGAATGAACCTATCTTAATCCATGAAAGGCTGCCTTTAATGTCATGGGCCAGAAAAGGAGTTACTGCCAGCAAGACTACGAATCCTATATATATAATGTATGAGAAACTCTCGACTATACGGTCGTCAATACATAGTATAACCGTTCCCAGCAGCAGGGATGTCAATATCCAGATAATCTGCATGCCGCTACGGCTGCCAAAGTCCAACAGCTGTGTCCCCTCCTCGAAATCATAGCTGGCACCGCATACACTCATCCAGCCCATGGCAAGCAGTGCGACAAAGAGGAACAATGTGAACCAGTCCAGGTTACGCAGGATGCCCTCGCCTTTTCTGTTGGGATTATTCTGTGCCATCGTAATTCAGTATAGTGTGCCTGTTTTCAAATACCTTGGCCTGAGCCTCGGATGCCTCGCTCAACCTTCCGTTTATATACTGCTCCATTATAAGTGCACCTATCGGCACACCGAAATGGGCACCAAAGCCGCCGTTCTCCACATATACGCAAACTGCTATCTTAGGATTGTCCATCGGGGCAAAGCCCATGAAGGCAGAATGGTCACGGCCGTGAGGATTCTGAGCCGTACCTGTCTTACCGCACACCTCGTACATTGACGTATTTGCCCCACGGCAGGTACCGCCCGTCACAGCCTTGCGCATACCCTCGACTATATATTGGTAATACGAGGGCTGAACCCTGGTGTACCTTCTGTGTGTATACACGGTATCCAACTGCTCGTCCTGAATATGCTTCACCACATGGGGAGTAATGAACCATCCCCTATTGGCTATCGTAGCCCCGAGATTGGCAATCTGCAACGGAGTCAACAGAACCTCGCCCTGCCCGATGGCTATACTGATAACGGACAGCCCTGTCCAATCCCTGCCGTATGCCTTGTCATAGTAATCGGC
>JAFZVW010000048.1 GCA_017617635.1 Bacteroidaceae bacterium
GCGTAACCCAACTCCTGATAAACGTAGGCACCCGAGTTGCAGAGCAGGTCGCTGTGCACCATCACGCAACGCAGGTTGGGGAAGTCCTTCAGTTTCTCCACCAGTTTAGGCATATCGGGCAGCAGCATGGTGCTGTCCTTGCCCTTCATGAGCATACGCTCGATGGGATCGAAACCGATGCCACCGACAATCTTCTCCTTGTCGTAGCCCTTTTTCACGTAGTAAGCCACTACGATGTCGGCCAGTTCAAGGACGTGGCGCTGACAGGTGCGGAAGCTAACCTCCACACAATCGCACAGTATGCCGTCGAGCAGTGTCTCGATGAACTCAGCGCTCACCTTGTCGCCAGGGATACGGAATCCCAGCGAGTCGATGCCGCGGTTCAGGATGTCCAGAGCCTTTGCGTTTGCCTCCTTGGCATCCTCTGCCTTGATGTTCTGACGCACATACCAGGCATTGTCGGCCTTTTTGTTACCTCTCACGAACGGAAACTCGCCAGGCAAGGCATTGACGAGGGGCAATTTGTCCACGTCCTCCTTCCTGTAGAACGGTTCCATGGAGAAACCTTCGTTGGTTCTCCACACCATCTTCTTCTGATAGTCGGCACCCTTGAGGTCTACCTCAATTTTGTCACGCCATTCCTGACGCGAGGGCGCAGTAAAATCAGAGAAGAGTCTTTCTTTACTATCTGCCATATTTTTTTAATATGAATAATGTTAATTTTACCAAACAAAAGTACACATTTTTCCTTAGCTGACAAAATTAAATAAGCTATTTTACACCGAGCTATCGTTTTTTTAAGTAATTTTGCACGAAAAGCATAAACGTACTTAAAATAATACTATGGATTGGTTATACAGCCTATTTACCAACACCGAGAGCGTAGGGCACATCGTCGTAATCTACGCACTGGTCATCAGTGTGGGACTATTGCTTGGCCGCATCAAATTTGCAGGCATTTCGCTAGGTGTGACGTTTGTCCTGTTTGCAGGCATATTGCTGGGACATATATACCATGCCGCAGGAATTGCGTCGGAAGTCGGAGGCTTTGCAGCACCGGGTAATGTACTGACATTCATACAGGATTTCGGACTTATTCTGTTTGTGTACTGCATAGGTCTGCAGGTAGGTCCCGGATTCTTCGAGAGCTTCAAGACCGGTGGTCTTAAGATGAATGCAATAGCAGTCGGAATAATCCTGCTGAATGTACTTTGCTGCATCTGCCTGTATTTTGCCGTATTCTACAAGGGAGGTCCTATCAGCGGAAAGAACAGCATTGACCTTGCCATGATGGTAGGTGTCCTGTGCGGTGCCATCACAAACACTCCGGGCCTGGGTGCTGCTACCGAAGCCTGCAACAACATCTTCGGAGCCAACGCACCATCCATTGCCAACGGCTATGCCTGTGCATACCCGCTTGGTGTGGTAGGTATCATCCTGGCAACAATAGTAGTACGCTATCTTACACGCACATCCCTGAAAGATGCGCAGAAGGAGATTGAGGACGAAAAGGCAGCCAACCCGCATGCAACACCCCACCGTATGACCATCAGCGCCAGCAACCCCGCATTGGCAGGCAAGAGCATTCTGCAGATCCGCACTTTCATCGGACGCGACTTTGTCTGCAGCCGTCTCCTGCACGAAGGTCATGTATGCATACCCAACCGTAACACCACCATAGCCTTGGGCGACAAACTGTATATGAACTGCGCCCTGGACGATGCCGAAGCCATAGTAGCCTTTATCGGTCCCGAGGAGCATATCGAGTGGGAAGAGCAGGACGTAAAGCTTGCCACCAAGCACATCCTCGTAACACAGTCAGCCGTAAACGGCAAGACAATAGGCGAAATGCATTTCTCCAGCATTTACGGATGTACCGTTACCCGTGTACGTCGCGGCGACCTGAATCTGTATGCCGAGCAGAACCTGCGCCTGCAGATTGGTGACCGCATCGTTGTCAACGGCCCCGAGGATCAGGTCGACCGTATTGCCGCAACGATGGGCAACTCCGTCAAGAAACTGAACCATCCCAACCTGACCGGTATCTTCGTAGGTATCTTCGTAGGTATTATTTTCGGTGCCATCCCCGTAGCAATTCCAGGCGTACCTACTCCGGTAAAACTTGGTCTTGCAGGCGGTCCACTGATTATTTCAATTCTGATTGGAGCATACGGATGGAAGCTCAAGCTTAATGCCTATACCACAACCTCGGCAAACATGATGCTGCGGGAAATCGGTCTTGCCCTGTTCCTTGCCAGTGTAGGCATCAAGGCAGGTGCACAGTTCCTGGAAACCGTCGTTGACGGCGACGGCATCAACTACGTATGGTGCGGCTTCCTGATTACCGTCGTGCCTATCCTGATTATGGGTATCATAGGTAGGAAAGTTGCCAAAATCAACTTCTTCACCCTGATGGGCCTTATTGCCGGTTCCAATACCGATCCACCAGCACTGGCATTCGCCAATCAGACGGCAGGAAACGACTCTCCCGCAGTAGGCTATTCCACAGTATACCCGCTGAGCATGTTCCTGCGAATACTCACGGCACAACTGATAATCCTGCTGTTGTGTACCGCATGATTTTTTCCTGAACGACTAAACACACTGCACCATTGATTGTCTGTATTGCCGAGAAACCCTCTGTCGCCAAGGATATTGCCAAAGTCATAGGCGCCAATGTGTCCAAGGACGGATACATGGAAGGTAACGGATACCAGGTCACCTGGACCTATGGTCACCTGTGCGAGCTCAAGGAGCCCCACGAGTACCACAGCCAGTGGCGATACTGGTCTTTGGGAGCATTGCCCATGATTCCCGAGCGCTTTGGCATACGACTGAAGAACGACAAGGGAATCGCGCATCAGTTTCAGGTAATCCAGTCGCTCATGCAGAATGCCGACAGCATCATCAACTGCGGTGATGCCGGGCAGGAAGGAGAACTCATCCAGCGCTGGGTCATGCAGCTGGCAGGAGCCAAGTGTCCTGTCATGCGCCTGTGGATTTCCTCCCTAACCGAAGAAGCAATACGCGAAGGATTCCAGACACTCAAGGACCAGAGCCATTACCAGAGCCTGTACGAGGCAGGACTCATGCGTGCAATAGGCGACTGGACGTTGGGAATGAATGCAACCCGGCTGTACACCCTCAAATACCGTTCAAACGACCGAACCAAAGGCCCCGGCCAGGTGCTCAGCATAGGCAGGGTGCAAACCCCTACCCTGGCGCTGATTGTACGCCGCCAGCAGGAAATCGAGAATTTCGTGCCCACCAAGTACTGGGTTCTGACCACCACCTACCGCGATACGGTCTTCAACGTCATCATGGACGATGACGAGGATGACAATGCCGCTGACGGGAAAAACAAAAAAGAGCGTACGCCCAAGGGCTTCAAGACACAGGAGGAAGGACAGGCGGCAATGGATGCCATACGCGACCTGCCTTTCAAGGTAACCAAGGTCGAGAAGAAGAACGGCAAGGAAGCCCCTCCACGCCTGTTCGACCTTACCAGCCTGCAGGTGGAGTGCAACAAGAAGTTCGGGTATTCTGCCGAACAGACGCTCAACCTGATTCAGAGCCTGTACGAGAAGAAAGTAGCCACATACCCACGCGTGGACACCACTTTCCTGCCAGACGACATATACCCCAAGTGTCCGCAGATACTTAACGGCCTTCGCGATTACTTCCCGCTTATGGAACGCATCAAGGGCCAGAAACTGCGCAAGGGGAAGAAATACTTCGATTCGTCAAAGGTCACCGACCACCACGCAATTATCCCGACAGGTCAGTCAGCCAACAACCTGAACGAAGCCGAGCGGAAGGTCTTTGACCTGATTGTACGCCGTTTCATCGGCATTTTCTATCCCGACTGCCTTTTCGAAACGACAACGGTCACAGGACAGGTGGGAGACCTGGGATTCAAGACTACCGGAAAGCACATCACCGACCCCGCATGGCGCATACTGCTGCCTACAGCAAATACCGACAACGCCGGCGAGGAGAAAGTCCTGCCGGCATTCGCCAAAGGCGAGGAAGGCCCCCATGTACCGGATTTGGCAGAAAAGCAGACGACACCCCCCAAGCCATACACCGAGGCAACCCTGCTGCGTGCTATGGAAACTGCCGGAAAAACCGTCGAGGACGAAGAACTGCGCGATGCGCTGAAGGAAAACGGCATCGGGCGTCCGTCTACCCGTGCCGCCATTATCGAAACGCTGTTCCGCCGCCGCTACATACGCAAGGAGCGCACATCCCTGTGGGCAACGGCTACAGGCGTCGAGCTCATAGGAATCATACACGAGGAACTACTCAAAAGTGCCGAACTCACCGGTATCTGGGAGCGTAAGCTGCGTCAGATAGAACACAAGCAGTACGACGCACACCAGTTCCTGGACGAACTCAAGCAGATGGTCAGCGACCTTGTCCTCGAAGTAATGCGTGACAACAGCAACCGTCACGTTTCCCTAACACAATAAAAGGACTCCCCCGCACGTTATTACGTATATGCGTATAGTGACAAGATTGTGCATTGTTATTGCAACCGTCGCCACACTGTGTGGATGCGGTGCGGACAATATTGCCAAAAAGGGAGACCAGTTTTACGCTATAGGCGAATATTTCGATGCCGCTGCCGAGTACAAGAAAGCCTACGCCCAGACAAAGGCCACCGACAAGGCCAAGCGTGGTGAGCGTGCATGGAAAATGGCAGAATGCTATCGCAGGATAGGCTATTGCGCAAAGGCTGTAGGAGGCTATCAGAATGCCATCCGCTACAAGTACGAAGACCCCAATGCAATGCTCTGGCTGGCAAAGATGCAGCACAAGATGGGCAATTACAAGGATGCTGCCAAGTCGTATCGAGCATGTCTGGATGCCGATCCCACAGACACTTTGGCATACTATGGCCTGCTGGGATGCGAGCAAGCCCCGGGATGGAAGGCGGCAGGATCGCTGTATTCCATCAAGAAGGAACCCATACTGACAAGCCGCAGAAGCGACTACAGCCCTGCCCTGACAGGCGACGACTGGGATCAGGTCTACTTTTCCACCACACGCAACCAAGCCAAGGGCAGCGAGTTGAGCGGCGTTACAGGTGCACGAATGGCGGATATCTTCTTCTCGAAAAAAGACGACAAAGGCAAATGGACACAACCCGAAGCTGCCGAAGGCGAGATTAACACCGATTACGAAGAAGGCGCATGCTGCTTTACGCCAGACGGCAAGACAATGTATTTCACACGCTGCACCTATGACCCCGAATACCCTCGCTACGCACAGATAATGTACAGCAACCGCAGCGATGCCGCATGGAGCAAGCCGCAGGAATTCTACATCAGCAACGACACACTTACGACATTTGCCCACCCGGCAGTTTCAGGCGACGGCAAATGGCTATATTTCAGCAGCAACATGCCAGGCGGACACGGCGGATACGATATCTGGCGCATAGCCCTTGACGAACACGGGCTTTCAGCACCCGAGAACCTGGGCAGCCGCATCAACACCCCCGGAAACGAGATGTTCCCCACATGCCGCTATAACGGAGAGCTGTATTTCTCCAGCGACGGCCTTCCGGGAATGGGCGGCCTTGACCTTTTTGTAGCCAAGCAGGACACCCTGGGCGCGTGGACAGCCAAGAACCTGCGTTCTCCGATGAATTCAGCCGGAGACGACTTCGGCATGACCTTCGAGGGAGTACACAACCGGGGACTTTTCAGCACCAACCGCGGAAACGGTCGCGGATGGGACGAGATTATGAGCTTCGTTTGCCCCGAAATCGTACAGTCAATCAAGGGTTGGGTCTACGAGAAGGACGGCTACGAACTGCCCGAAGGCCTTGTGTACATGGTAGGTAACGACGGTACCAACCTGCGCCTTACCCTGCGCAGCGACGGAAGCTTCGAACAAGTTATAAAGCCCGGTGTCGACTATGTCCTGCTGGGAACCTGCAAGGGATACCTCAACCACAAGGAGGAAATCAGGGTCGACACCAGCAGCGTAAGCCGTCAGCACGTATTGCAGTTCCCCCTGGCCAACATCACGGCTCCCGTGCTCATCCGTAACGTCTTCTACGCATTTGACAGTGCCGAGCTTACCGAGAACAGCACACAGGCGCTGGACAGCCTTGTAACCCTGTTGAACGAGAATCCCAACGTCACCATCGAGCTCAGCGCACACTGTGACTACCGCGGCCCCGAGGAATACAACCTGAAACTCTCCCAGCGACGTGCCGAAAGCGTTGTACGCTATCTTATCCGGCACGGTATTGACGACAAGCGCCTGTCGCCAGTGGGATATGGCAAAACACGGCCAAAGGTCATCACACGCAAACTGGCAGAGCAGCACAAGTTCCTGCACGAGGGAGACACCCTTAGCGCCGAATTCATCCAGGCCCTGCCAGAACCTGCCCAGCAAGATATCTGCAATGCCCTTAACCGCCGTACCGAATTCCGCGTGCTAAGGACTACCTACGGACTTTTTGACAAGAAAGAGCAGTAGACACTACCCCGTCCATCCTGACGTCATGCTCCTCATGCGGCAGCTGCTCCAACAGCTGGAACGGGAAGCACACACCCATTTTATACGCTTTCAGGTTGCAAAGCAGGCGGTCATAATAACCCTTTCCCCTACCCAACCTGTGTCCTTGCCTGTCAAAAGCCATACCAGGTATTACGGCAAGGTCAATCATACTGTCTTCGCACACCGCCGACCTACCGTCCGGCTCCAGTATACCATAGGCCCCCACCATCAGGGATTCAGGGCCGGTATATTCACACAGCACCAGGTCGTCACCCTTGACCTTGGGCAATAAGACACGCTTCCCCGAAAGCAGGGCATCCTCAAGCAGCAACTGCGTATCCACCTCGTCCGGCAAAGCATGGTACAGCAATACCGTACCGGCATTCTGCCAAAGCGCACCCGACATTACCATACCGCATACATCAGTACTCATTTCCTTCAGTTCCTGCGCGGTATGCGCCCTCTTCAGCTCACGCATCCAGCGACGCACATCATCCTTGCCCATCATGGGCAGACGGGCATTCAGGCTATACTCACACCCGCAATACAACTGGTTGTAGAAACCGTTCTCCCTCAGCAATTCGTTCCTACGCTGCTGCAATCCGCCCTTGCGCCAGTTACGTGCGTCAAAACGCAACGGTACCGAATCAGGAGACGCAGCATTAACCCCGTCAGCCGCCCAGTTACCTGCCAGCGCAATCTGTTCAAGGCTCTTCCAGCGGCTTGATGCCAAGGTCGACGTAAACGTCTCAATTCCCAGTTCCCTGGCCTTCGCTGCCGCACGCTGCAGGCGCATACGGAAACACTCCAGACAGCGGCTGCCACGTTCCGGCTGCTCCTCATGCCCCCTTACCCAGTTCTGCCATTCATCGTGGTCATATCTGTCCTCGATAAACTCCAAGCCCAGTTTCCCGGCATAGCGGACACATTCGTTCCTGCGAATCATATATTCTTCCTCAGGATATATATTGGGATTGGAATAGAACAGCACCGGTTGCTCGCCATTGGCCAGCATCCACTCGATGATTGCACTCGAACACGGTGCACAGCAGCAATGCAGAAGAACTCTATGTCTCATTCTCAAAAAGGCTCCATTTCCGGGTATATGTCGTACGGATACGCCATTGCTCAGGGTACAGGTTGTTGATTCTGTTTCCGACACACTTTCCAGGCCCCAGCGGCAATCCTCTGTAACAAAGCGTAACCATTCCGCGCTCGGCCGGAACACGTACCGCCTCGCGCCGCAGATACTGCAGAGCCTCGTCGTAACTGAGCTCCACCGCAGGCCCCTCCAGCTCAAACGCCTCAGGCATTACACGCAAAGTCCGCTGCACCTTGTCCACCACATCTCCCCTCCCTTCGGTGGCGCCGGGCGATGACTCCTTCCTTATCGCACAGCAGTAGAATCCCTCACCCCTGTCACGACCCGGCAGGAAATGACGCTGTTCCAACAGTTCACCCCCCAACTGCTCACATATCCATCGGGCATTATCCTCGTCCTCGAAACGGTTGAATGTACACGTGCTATATATCAGCAGGCCTCCCGGCTTCAGCGCATGCCATATATCCTGCAGAATACCACGCTGGCGTGCCTGACACATCATCACATTCTCCATGTTCCACTCGGCAACTGCCTGTTCGTCCTTGCGGAACATCCCCCCGCCCGAACACGGAACATCCGTGACCAGCATGTCAAAACAACCCGTCAGCGCCACAAAGTCTGCCGGATAGTTGTTCGTCACAATGCTCCTGACAGGATATGCACCATTCGCCACACGCGTCCATTTCTGCATGTTCTCAGCCAGCACCTGGGCACGCTTTGGCATCGGCTCGTTGCTGACCAGCAGCGAACCCTCAGGCAGAAGCCCTGCCAACAAGGTCGACTTTCCACCAGGAGCAGCACACAAATCAAGCGCAGCCAACGGCGCATTATCAGTTATGAATTGTGAATTATCAATTATGAATTCCCCCAAAAGCTTCGCAATATACATCGACGATGCCTCCTGCACATAGTATGCCCCGGCATGCAGCATAGGATCGAAGGTAAACGGCGGCCGCTCCTTCAGATAATACGCATCATCGCACCAGGGAACAGGATCACACTTGCCTATACCCTCGCATAAGCCGGCCAACTGCGGTACCGATGCCAGCTTCCTTTTGTTCAGGCGCACAGATACCTCCGGCTCAGTCGAAGCCAATGCCTCGCACAGCGCATCCGCCGTCTCAGCATCATACTGGCTGTGCATCAGCCTCACAAAGTCATCAGGCAATACCACCATGAAACTACTATGGAACTACGTTTTAACAACTATGGAACAACCATTTAACTACTTTTTAACAACCCTGGAACTACGTTTATATTCCTTATACCACTTCCAGCAGGCACCCGAACAAGCCTCAGGGTTGCCCCCGAACGCAGGAACAGGATGCAATGGATCCCCGACCAGCTTGTCAAGATCCAGGTAGTCATGAGGGTGCGTCAGCGTCATCGACACATTGCCGAAATAATCCAGCATCGCCTTGTAGCACACACCCCATTTCGACGTCGAAGCCGTCGCCCAGGTACCCAGGTTCTTATACACCGGCTGCCCCCATTCGTTGTTGTGGGCAAACTCACGCGGTTCGCGCAAAGGGCTCCAATCCACCTCCGACACGAATATCGGATGCGTATCCACCACAGGCACCTGCTTATGGAACTGAGCGATAAACTCCCTCTTGCTCTTCTCAATGTCACCATCACGGTCCACCTTGCCGTCGTCGCAACCATACCAACCCGAATATACATGAACGGCATATCCTATATTGCTGCCCTCAATCGGATGTTTCACATAATCCGCATAATGCGACTGGAAACCCGTGCCCGGCACCCAGATGATACCCTCGAAGCCATTCGTCCTGATCACATCCACAATAGGCTGGAAATAGTCATGCAGAGCCCTCGCGTCAGCCTCGTTGTCAGCATTCCTGATGTTTATCGGCTCGTTAGCCAGCTCCAGCGCAATATGCCCGCAATACTTGCGTACCGTATCGTTCCTGGACACAATGTCCCATACCTCCATCAGATACTTCTGGTAATAGTCACCCACCCTCAGGTCAGGCGGACACACCCCCGGCGGACGCATCACCACATACTGCCTGTGCCTCAGCGCCTTCTGTGCAAGCGGCACATACAACCTCTGCATATAGTCCTTCAGCCTCTGCGGGTTGAAATGCCTGATGTCAGCCTCACCGCCAATACCCTCCGGCTGATCCTCCGAGCCGGGATACACATAGTTCCTGTCATTCGTCCAGACGGGGTCAAGATGCAGGCGGAATATATCACAATTGGCAATCTCAAAGGCCGTGAACATCTTCTCGAAGAAATCCTTGCACCTCTCCATACCCGCATCATCGTAGCTCCAGCCCCACCTGCCGCCGTTGAACCACGCATTAGGCGTATCCATCACACCATGCAGCACAACACGGTTACCCCTGGTGTCCACCAGCCACCGACCCTCGACACGAATCGCCGGCAACGGCTTCCCACCCCGTGCCATAACCGCCACACACGCAGACAGACACAACAATATCAAAGCAACACGTATTTTCATAATCATGATTCTTTCCCGAATACAAAATTACGGAAATTTATCGGGACGGTTTTTGTAACTTGGACTTTTTTATCCATTTAACAGACTCTGAAATAGACTTTGGTACGCCATAACCGTGTTTATAACATATTCCCAAATTATACTGTGCAGGGGCGTATCCTTGCTCTGCCGAAAGGCGATACAATTTTACTGCTTCTGTATAGGATTTTGCCACACCATATCCTTTTGCATAGCAAAGTCCCAGCATAAACTGGCCTTCAGCCTGCCCCTGCTCTGCTGCCAGTTTAAACCACTTTATAGCTTCTGTATAGGATTTCTCCACACCCTGTTCTTTTACAAGACAAAATCCTAGCACGGCCTGTGCATCAGCATCCCCCTGTTCTGCTAACGGTCTGAACCATTCTATGGCTTCCGTGAAATTCTGTTTTTCGTATGCGTAATACATTCCAACCATTTGCCGAGCTTCCTTTACTCCCTTCTCTGCCGCCATCTTAAACCACTTTATTGCCGTAGTGTCAGATTTTTCAACGCCCCTACCTTCCTTATAACACTTTCCCAAAATACATTGCGCCTTGGTATTTCCTCGTTCTGCAGAAAGCCGGAACCATTTTATGGCTGTCGTGTCAGATTGTTCAACACCCTGACCTTTAAGATAGCATAATCCCAAGTTATGCTGTGCGCCATCACTTCCCTGTTCTGCAGCAAGCCGGAACCACCTTGCGGCCTCTGTATAGGATTGTTCATAAAAAGAGCCTTTGTAATAACATAGGCCCGTATATAATTGCGCCTGGGCAACACCTTGCATTGCAGAGACATAGATCCACTTTACCGCCATTGTATCAGATTGTTCAACACCCAGTCCATTAAGATAGCACCATCCCAACATATACTGTGCAGGAGCATATCCTTGTTCTGCTGAAAGGCGGTACCATTTTACTGCTTCTGTATAGGATTGCTCCACGCCATCACCACTGTAATATCGATTTCCCTGAAGATATTGTGCCCCATCAGCCCCTTCTTCAGCAAATCCTCTAAGTATTCTTTCTATACACTGTTTGGTTTCCTTTTCGCAATCCTGATTTTCCGTCTGCGCCTGGATTGACAATGATGAGAAGAGAAAGATTAGTATGAAAAGTTTCTTCATAAGTTTCTTTATTCTGAGAGCAAATTTAATGATTTATCCAATAAAAGCAAAGAATTTGTATAAGAAACGACATATCTGTCTTATTTACGAAATACGATAAAGTGACGAAAAATCAGTCCTTCCTACGTCGTATGGTCGTTCCCGATACGGCGTTTCGTGGCCTTTGATACGCCGTTTCGTCGCCTTTGATACGCCGTTTCGAGGCTGTCCGTACGCCAGGGGGGGGCTATAGTGGTTAAATGGTGGTTCCACAGTTGTTAAATGAGCTTCGCCCGTTCCAGATTGTTTAACAATTGTTTATCGCGACAAAGTCGCATGGAACTATATATAATAAATCCCCGTCATCACCGACAGGGATTTTATCAGAATATAGCTGCTATACGGGGGATTTTTTTCAGCATGTCGAGCAGAATACTGTCCTTACGTGCCGTCTGCATGTTGTACTTCGTCTGCAGGTACATCAACGAGTCTGCAGGTACATCGAGTGCTGCCTCAAACATCAGGGCAGTCTTCGATGTCAGCGGGCGACGCCCGTTCAGTATCTCGTTCACAACCGAATAAGTCAACCCCATAGAATTGGCCAACTGTCGCTGGCTGATTCCACGCTCCTCTATCTCGTCCTTCAGCACCTCACCAGGATGGGTGGCAAATGCTCCATAGCCTAAATTTCCCATGCGTTCTATACCTCCTTATTTTTTGTAATGATTCGACAATTCCGTGATGCTACAAATGGTGATACCCTCTTGTTTACTCGATTTGAACTCTATGCGGTACTGGTCATTCACACGTACCGACTCCGTTCCTTTCTTGTCACCTCCCAAGGCCTCATAATGAAGGGAGTGATAACGATACAAGTCCTCTACTTTCTCAACAGAGTCAAGGATGTTCACTACGCGCACATACCGTCTTACAATATCTGGTTGGTAGCGGTGTTTCTTTTCCTTGCATACACCATTATAGAATAGCTCGCGCAGATAGTCCTTGTCAAACTTGATCTCCATATTACTGCAACTTTAGCTTAGCTGAAATTGCCTTCTTTGCAACTTTCTGTATGCAAAGATATACATTATTTCTAATATTCGCAAATTTTGCGAACTATTTTCGTAAACTCACAATATTTATTATTAGCTTAGCAACCTCTAATAGCAACACGGCCTTTCTCGGGGAGAGAAACGGCGTGTTGCTATGCGTAAAACGGCCTCTCGCTTTTCGTAGCGACATCTTTTTGATAAAAAATCCGAACAACTATAATGGTGGCTTAAAATAGAGTCTTAAGGATAATTTTTGCTCCCCTACTAGGGAAATATTTTTTCCTCGTAGGGGCGCAGATTTTTTATAGTATAGCTACAAAACTCAGCTACGGCATGAGCTTTTAGCAGTTCGGAAATATATTGACAATTTTACACGGCGTGTGTCATTAATGTCATTAGGTCAAGAGTGTCATTAAGGATTTTGAGTTGGGAGGGGGATTTCCGGCTCATAATAAATATATTAATATATATTATTATGCGGACTTTCGCACTCCGAATTGCTTAAAGTTTCGATTAAGTGAGAGCCATCAAGCTTGCTTGAATGGCCGAACGTGAGCAAGTTCAAGCGCAAAACGCTTAATGACATACGTGACACATGACACTCGTGACCTACGTTTTGCGCCGACATTCGAGAACCGCAATGTGACTGCCCTACCTTTGCATTGCCAAGAAAAAAAACCTCACCCAAACAATCTATTGTATAGTCCTCTAAACCTGAATAACATTATTTAGCGACAAAATTCTCCAGTTCACCAAATGTAGTATCCAAAAATGTATAGTCAATCAACACGTGAGGTTTTAAGTTTCGATATTCAGCAGACAACCGATGATGTGGTTTCAGATGAAAAGCCAATCTCAGATCATCCTTTCCACCTTCCGTATCAATCTGTTTCACTTCACTACCCTTGATGGTTCTCACCCTTGTTATTTCATAAACATCCCGAATACCCTTCCCCTTGAAATAAGGAATGAAATAATGAAGGTTATGCAAGGCGATAGAAGTTGGAAATAATGGGCCAGTATAATACAGGTCAGCCTCTCCATCCTCAAACTTTTTCAGATAGTTCTTTCTGCTGCTCTCCCTTACCAATCCAATCAGCACCCTATCGCCAACCTCCATAAAGGCACCCTTCTGCGGAATCACCTTTGCTATTGTAGCAGCAGACTTCATGCTTATCAGTTCCTGAATGAAATCCTCCAACAACTTCCTGTTTTCCGAATCATTAGGTCTCAATGGGAATGCGCCAATATTTACCTCATCAAGCGATTGTTGGAACTTGGCTTTAGCAACTTCCGTTGGCTCACCATTACCAGGGAACAAAATGTAGCCGCCTATCACTTCTTTCTTCAGTGAGCTGTCACCATTCTTGTTACCTTTGTAATAAATGGCATCCCTGTATCGATGCATCTGATTGATAGCATCGTCTGGAGGTGTATCTACGCCTGCATCTGTTCTGTCGTTGATGCGGTATTTAGCATCGAAGAGGTAGGTCATCTTCATGCCCTTTTCGATGTCATCTTTTGTCAACTGCAGTACGATATCAGGCTTTTGGGGAACGGTGCGGCTTTCCACATTGGCAACACCCACTTCATCGTTCTCCTTATCCGTATGCTTTGGATTGTATACAAGCTCTGCCAACTCCACTCCATTTTTGCGGAACAATATCCGTGAATGTTCACCCTTACCCAGTTCCCACGTAAAGACGCCGTTCATCTCCATGCGGTTTCGATGGTCCACATCCACATCAAGTCCTAATTGTTCCTTTACGATATGGCTCACCTCGATGAAGCACCATATTTCGTAAAGTGTAGCAATGTCCTTTGACTGAAGCCTATACATACCATCATTCAATGAATAGGCACGTCTCAGAAGATTCCACGTCCTATATATCTGACTATATCCTGTAGCTCTTTGCAGTACTAGGCTCTCTTGAGTCAAACCTTTGAAGCGCCCAACAGTCCTGAAGAATGGATTCCGCTGCAAGTGCGTCAGCGTCTTTTCCATTTCATTCATCTCCGCCTTCAGCGACTCCGAAGTATTCTTGATGGTCTCGATGCGTTTCTTCAGTACTTCATATTTGGCAGCGATCTGCCCAAGTGCATATTTCAAGAAGCGGTTCTCCTGAGTGTCGTTCGACTGCACATGCTCCTCAACACGATAAAGATGTGCCTGTTCCTTTCTATGTTCTGCCAATTCGTTCTCAATGTTCGTTGGCACCCGTTTCAGTTTGTCTGCTCTCAAATACACCTCATAGCCTCGCAATCTGCGTCGTGGTCTTTCTATGATACTGCGACAAGCCTTTAAAAACTTCTCCTGTTCACCAGCAAAGATGCTCCACCAAATCAACTCTGGTGTATCACCTTTCGTATCTGGCGAAAACCCATGAAACGTGCGTTTCATGTAGTCGAGAGCCAACATACGGTATTCTGCTTCGATGTCCTCGACTATCTTCTTCCAATGTTCGTGGTAGTTCAGTTTGGTGCTCAGCACCTCGTACCCCAATTTGAAGTGCCGCTGCTCCTTACCTATATTATATACTAACTGCAATTCGCTTCTGCCAATCTCATTTCCATAGTTAATGAAGCCAGCCAAAGCTCTTCCTCTGAAGCTGAAGCGGTCGTTGTCCGATTGAAGCATCGAGCCGAATTGAGCCTTGCTGACTTGCTGGTTAAACTCCACCCAGATGGGATATTCAGCATTATCGAAGAACACAGCTTTAGCCTGTTCTCCGTTTTCTATTGGTTCATCATTGATCGTCGCTGACTTCACGCCATCCGTCCAAGTGTAAGTAGTAAGCAGATTCTCTCTGCCCACATTCCCTACAGCCTTCCCCCAGATGGCTTCATACTTCGAGCACTCAACATACATCGTAAAGTCCTCATGTTGTATCGTCAGCAGATCCATAAACTGTTAGCTCCAGAAACTTGTGTAACCAGAATCGAGACGCTTCTTCATTTCCTCTATCTTCGTAAGAGAAATTGATTTGAAGACTTCGTCTGTTTCTTCTAAGCCAAAAAGGCAACCAGAGATTTCTTCCAATTGTTCCTTGATTACCTTGCCCAACTCTTCAAGGAAAGTCTTGCTCACCTTTGACTCATCACCTTCAATACGAGAAAGAATCTTCATGTTCGTTATCTCGTCCAAAGCACGTGCAATAACAAACTCTTCTTTCCAAATTTGTTCTTCATCACCTTCAATCTGGTTATAAGGAAGATTATTGACGACATAAAGTAGTACCTCGTTTCTTGTACGATAAGCAATCTTGAATGGTGTACCTTCCAACTTGTCGTTTACTTTTTGCAGGTAGGCAATAGCCGTGTCACAAACGCTCTTATAAGAAGAGTAGATATCCACACCTTCAACTACATTTCCTATCAGTTCTGCAGTTCCAAGCTTGCCTATCTGTTCATACTTATTAGCGAGACCACCTGACAGGTCTACCTCATTCATCTCTATGGTCATTGCTCTGTCAAGCACTTTGCGTGAGAATGAGAAAGTGGTCTCATCCATATTGACTGTACCTACAACGATAAGGTTTTGAGGGATGCAGATACCATCTTCAAGGAATCTGTTACGTATCTCATCATCGTCAGTTAGTTCACTTGTCAAAACCCGATACCAATCCTCTTGACTCTTTTTCAGTATCGGATCAGTTGTAATGTTCCCCTCAGAATCTGCTTTCCTACTTTCTACAACGCTTAGATACTCGGCAAAGTATTGTTCAACAGGAGCCAGGTTCATTTCATCTAAACACAAGAAATATGGAACACTATCTTCTGCTTCTTTCCAAGCTTTTGCCACGAACTTCAAGAAGTCGCCAGCTACATAAACAGGTTTTTCTCCTACGCGACTTACATAACCAATCAGTTCACTTGAATCGTGCCAGTTTGGCTTCACCTGCACCATTTCGAAGTTTCTTGGCTTCTGCGCATTAAACTCCTCGGAATCTGCATCCCAGCAAGCACGAGCCAATTCACGGACAATACGAGATTTGCCAGTGCCAGAGATACCTGCAAGCAGGAGGAATGGTTTTGACTTGATGGCGGTGATGTAGGGGCGATAATCAAAAATCTTATTGTTGATATGCTGATGAGGAAGTTCATTATCGTGATGAGGTTTGGATTCATCTTGAACAAACGGAGGAAAGATATATTTGCCATCTCGAAGATTCTTCCACGCATTTATTCCTCCTGAAAAATAGGCGCCACTTCCTGAATTGAAACCTCCATCTATCAGCAGTTGCTCATAGTCTCCTTCGTAAAACGTGGTTATCGCTTTTCCGTGTGTAAAACCGAAATACATACAGAAGTCGTTTTTCGATATTCTTTTGTTTGAATAAGCTTCAAACCCCTTCTTACATGCTTCTATGAGTTCTTGTTTTGTATTAATAGTCTCTTTGAACGGAACCATTATAAAGCGTATTAAATATTAAACATATGTTTCGCAAACATTATTACACAATCTACATTTACCGCATTACCAAACTGTTTATATGCTTGAGCTGGTTTTACGTCATACTTAAACGTATCGGGAAAACTTTGTAAACGGGCACATTCCCTTGGAGTAAGAAATCTCCGCCTAGACCCAATAATTGACGTTTGAACAATAGCTACCAAAGCGGGGAAATAAGTGTTAACCTTAACCCTGATGCCCGATGGCCGCAATTGGAATATCTGATTCCATATGTTTGGAATATCCGCATTCCCTGCTTGCCATTCCAACTTGGCTTTAGCTCCATAGAAAAGAGGATTCTTGTTTGCACGTTTTAGCCAACTATTGATAAACTTTCTATTCTCTATATACAATTCATTGTTTTTGCGAATAAAGTTCTGTTTCCAAGTAGGATATTGCGACAAATCTTCATTGGAATCTAACTCGCAAAGCCTGTCTGTCCAGATAGGAAAACCTGGCAATTTCTCGGCCTTGATTGACTGTATGAATTCATTCCACAAATCAATCAGGTTTTCCATATCGCGAGATATACGATATTCATGTACGTTTGGTATTTCGTCATCATCTTGAAGGATTGTATCTATTGAACATGGGTGTATCTTTTTTTTGTCAAAAGTAAATGGTTTGATTTGTCCCAAATCTTTTCTTATACACATTATATAAACCCTCTCACGGTGCTGAGGAATTCCAAGATAGTGAGGACTAAATATGACTGGCTCAGGAAGCAAATTGTAACCAAGTTCCTCAAGACTGTCGTGAATTACTTTCCACGTGTTACCATGATCATGACTTGCAAGATTACGCACATTTTCTAATAATGCGTATTTAGGCTTATGGAAATCTAGGATTCTGCAAACATCGAAGAACAACGTCCCTTTTGTTTCATCCTTAAATCCAAGTCTATTGCCAGCTTTTGAGAAAGACTGACAAGGAAATCCGGCACATAGAACATCATGTGATGGAATGTCTTTTGCCTCTATCTTTGTGATATCACCCTCTGGAGTTATTCCATAATTATCCTCATACGTTTTGCGGCAATCGGCATCAATATCGCTTGCGAATACGCATTCTCCACCAAGTGACACCATTGCCTGATGAAAGCCACCAATACCCGCGAACAAGTCTATGAATGTGAATTTCTTCTTCGACATGAAAAAGCCCTCTCTTCGTTTTGAAAAAGGGGGCGTGACAAGGTGTGTTTAACCAAGGCTTAGCACGGCCTGTATCAGACAACAACCTATTTGTCCACGCCCTTATGAGCGCAAACATCCAAGTGCTTGTCCGACTGATACGTCTGTAGAAGTGCTAATTCTGGTTAATCAGTCATATCAAGGATGCTAAAGACTCTTTATTTCCTTATCCGTTAGTTTACGATTTCTCTGTTTAAGAGTTGTCCGCAAACACCCTGTGCGAACGGGTTGGTAATGACTTGACTAACTACAAACAAAAAAAGCGCGGGTGCTTACAGCTGCCTGTTCGCCGTTCGAGGTCTTAGGAAACCTATGGTGATAAACAGACAGAGTAAACACCCACGTTGAGGTATATAGACACCCGTAAAGTGTGCTGATGAGAACATGGTTAGTCCTCGCAGCACACTACGGAGAGTATATACTACACCCCGTGGAGTTACATCTGCATTTGTCTTGACCACCATTCAAAAGTTCCTAAGTTTCGAACAGCCAAAAACAAAGCGTCAGTAACGCCTTTCAATATGTAGTGCTCCACCCAATGACTCCACACACCACAGTGTGCCTCATAGCCACAGTGGGCAGATGCAATTGCAAAAATAATAAAATTTAGGGAAAAGTTGATGATGGAATGAAAATTATATCAAAAAAATTGGGGAGTTGGTACCAAAATTAGTACCTTTGTAACAAAATATCAGCATCTAAAGAATAATGGGTTAATAAAATAAAGGAGACGCGAATTATGGATTATCTGGAATACAAAGGTTATAGAGGCAGTGTTGAGTATAGCAAGGAGGACAACTGCTTGTTTGGAAAGGTACAAGGACTGAGTAAGGAACTGATAACGTTCGAAGGTCAGACGCTTGACGAATTGCGCAAGGATTTTGAAGCTGGTATTGAAAGCTATTTGAACTATTGCAAGGAGGAAGGCATTGAACCGGTAAAACCGTACAGCGGCAGGCTCAACTTGCGTATGCCATCAGAGTTGCATTCCAAAATGGCGGCTTTTGTTGCATCAACAGGAATCACTATTAATGATTTCATAAACCGTGCTATCAGGAACGAGATGAAGAAAGTCGCAGCCTTATGAAAATATTGTCCATACTGTTTTGTCTTTTTCTGTTGTGCGGATGCGGGAACAGGGATTATGACAAGATAGGCAAGACTGAGATTACGATTGAAACTGACAGGGGCAGGATTGTTATACGTCTGTATGACGATACGCCTGTGTACAGGGACAATTTCGTAAAACTGGTGAAGCAGGGTGCCTACGACGGTGCTGTATGGCACAGGATAGTGCGTGACGGGTTTATCCAGGCGGGTACTAACGACGAGGCGAAGTATGTTGGGGAGACTTTGCCTGCTGAGATTGTGTATCCGCGTCATTTCCACAAGGCGGGAGCGGTTGCTGCGGCCAAGGAGGATGATGATGTGAATCCTGAGAGGCGCAGCAGCAATACGCAGTTCTATATCGTTACGGGCAAGGTGTTCACGCCGGGTTCGTTGGCTGAACTGCGTCAGATGATGGCTGATGCTGACACGGTACATGGGTTTGCTCCGTTTACCGAACAGCAGAAGTCGGCTTACACGAAACGTGGCGGTGCTCCGCATCTGGACGGTGCGTATACTGTGTTTGGCGAAGTGGTCGAGGGCCTGGGTGTTGTGCAGAGCATAGGGCACGAAAAAACGGTGGACGAGAAGCCTGTCCACCGTATTGTGATTAAGAGGGTTTCGGTTTCTACACGCTGACCACGCCCTTGATGGCCGGCCATGGGTCGTAATCGGTGAGTTGGAAGTCCTCGTACTTGAAGTCGAATATATTCTTTACATCGGGATTGAGGTGCATAACGGGCAGTGGCCGTGGTGTACGGCTTAGCTGCAGGCGCACCTGTTCCATGTGGTTCCGGTATATGTGTGTGTCGCCTGTGGTGTGGATGAAGTCGCCTGCCTTTAGGCCTGTGACTTGTGCCATCATCATGAGCAGCAGGGCATAGCTTGCGATGTTGAAGGGTACGCCCAGGAAGCAGTCGGCGCTGCGCTGGTAGAGCTGCAGCGAGAGACGGCCGTTGGCTACGTAGAACTGGAAGAATGCATGACAGGGGGGGAGGTTCATGTTCTTGATGTCGGCGACGTTCCATGCGGATACTATGATGCGACGGCAGTCGGGGTCGTTCTTGATTGTATCGACGGCTTGCTGTATCTGGTCGATGAAGCCTCCGTCGTAATCGGGCCATGAGCGCCACTGGTATCCGTAGATGTGTCCCAGGTCACCTGTCTCGGGATCTGCCCATTCGTTCCAGATGCGTACGCCGCGTTCCTGGAGCCATCGGGCGTTGGTATTGCCTTGCAGGAACCACAAGAGTTCGTATATGATGCTTTTGAGGTGGACTTTCTTGGTTGTCACCAGGGGGAAGCCGTCGTCGAGGTTGAAGCGCATCTGGTGTCCGAAGATGCTGCGTGTACCGGTTCCTGTACGGTCGGACTTGTCTGTGCCGTTGTCCAGGATATTCTGCAACAGGTCTAAATATTGTTTCATCTTACTCGGGTATAATCTGCGAATGTATAGGGGTATGCATGTCTGTCGTCGGCTGGGTGGTGCTCGCTGGAGACTTGTTTCCACTGGCTCGCGTCTATCTGGGGGAAGAAGGCGTCTGCCTGCGATGGGGTGTCGTCGATAAGGGTAAGGCAGAGGTTGTCGGCAACGGCCATTGCCTGCCGGTATACGCTGGCTCCGCCTATGATATATACCTGCTCGTCAGCCGCGCACGCTGAGAGGGCGGCATCGAGCGAGGGGAATGTCTCTGCACCGGGGTATTGTGCCTGTGAACGTGACAGGACGATGTTACGGCGGTTGGGGAGTGCTCCCTTGGGCAGGCTTTCGAAGGTCTTGCGTCCCATGATGATGGTGTGCCCTGTGGTGAGGGCCTTGAAGCGCTTGAGGTCGTTGGGAAGCCAGTAGAGGAGCTTGTTGTCGTTGCCTATGGCATTGTCCTGTGCGATTGCGGCGATTATATTTACAGTCATATAGTGATTGTTTCCTGGACAAAGATACATAAAAAAAGCGGAAGTGCAGTATGGACCTCCGCTTTTATTAACTTATAGGGTGCGTATTATTACTGACGGCGTGTGGCCGAGTAGTTGATACGCAGTGCCCATGACTTACGCAACACTTCCTTGATATCGGTTATGTAACCCATCTGTGTGTTCTGGTCGGCCTTGATGCTGATTGTCTGGGCTGCCTGGTTGGCCATACCCTGACGTTCCTGTGCTACGAAGTCCATAACCTCGGACGGATTTGCGTAGCGGTCATTCAGCTGGATACGTGTACCGCTACCCATCTGGGCACGGAGCGCATCGGTTGGAGGACCGACATAGATGAAACTAACGGTGCTCTTCTTTGTAAGCTTCTCAAGCTCGGTACCTGCTGGTACGGTGAACTTGACCTTGAGCGTAACCTCGCGCATAGTGGTTACAATCATAAAGAAGAACAAAATGGTGAATATCAAGTCGGGCAGAGATGAAGTATTCATCTCGGGCATTTCGCGCGACGCTTTCTTCTTAAATCCTGCCATTTTTAATTTCCTCCATACTTTTTAGGTTCAGCCTCGGATATCTTCTGAGGATATACAGCGCGAATTGCTACCTTGTGCTCCTCGTCCAGAGCTGCATATGGCTTGTGGAAGCGGGCCATTGAAAGCTCGTCACGAAGCTCGTTGTATGCGGCTACAAGTTCGTTCTGTACTTGGAAGTAGATATTATAGGGCGTACCACGGTCTGTCTGAACAGAAATCACGTGATTTTCTGTGACTGCCATCGGACCCAGCAGCTCTATGTCCTTGACATGCTTCTCGGGTAATGAACCCAGATTGTGTGGATTATCAATGAACTCCTTGGCCTGAGCACGCAGGTCCTCGAGAGCTATGAAATCGTAATTGCCGTGACGGTACAATGCCAGATAGCCATCGGCATTGATACGTACGTTGAAGACATTACGTTCCTTGACATCAATCTCTACATCTTCCTGTTCTTTCTCTGGTGGCTGCGGGAGGCGACGTGCCAGACCCATATCAGTATCCATCGAGGTGGTTACCAGGAAGAAGATGAGCAGCATGAAAGATATGTCGGCTGTTGAACTGGTGTTCAATCCGGGCATTTTTCTTTTCTTCTTTGCCATATATCTTTCTCTGTTTAATCGGTTTTACTTAGAAGCATTCTTTGTAAGTACACCTGACATGCTGACACCGACTGCAATGACAGCGGCAATAGTAAGGATGTAGATGCTCCAGATGAAGATGTCTACCACCATTACGCCTGCTGCACTTGTAACGGTACCGTCAGCTGCAGTAAATTCACTCTCACCGAAACCGAGCAGAAGGCCTGGAATCAGCGAAACCACTAACAGAGCAATAGTGCCAAGGACAACCTTGCCACCGGGAACGCCTGTAGTTGCAGCAGGATCGTTGCCCTTGGTGCTCTGAACGCCCTTGACTACCGACCAGATGGTGAGAGCGGCTGTAGCAACCACTGTCAGGTACATCCAGACAAGCAGAAGTGATGTGAAGTATGGTACATTGAAGTCTCCCTCGAAACTGTCTTCCCAACCAATCAGGAAGAACAACAAGAAGACCAATATACTAACGCCAATCACGCCGAGCATTGCATATTTGGAAATATTCTGAATTTTCATTACTGTCTCTCCTTAAATAGAGGTATTGGATACTATATTATATATAAGGTGCAGATTACTTCTGGCACTTGTCGCTCTTGACACACATAACGAGAAGCTCCTGAGCAGCCTCCTCCATGTTACCTGTGAGAACCTCAACACGAGACAGAATGAAGTTGTAGAATACCTGAAGAATCAGGGCAACAACGATACCGAAGATGGTGGTAATCAAGGCAACCTTCATACCGCCGGCAACAACGGTCGGGCTGATATCACCTGCCTTCTGGATCTGGTCGAATGCCATAACCATACCGATTACAGTACCCAAGAAACCGAGAGACGGAGCCATAGCGATGAACAGGGTAATCCATGAGCAGTTCTCCTCGAGGTATGAACCCTGAACCTCAGCTTCCATATTGATTGTACGCTCGATTGTAGCGATGTCGTTCTGCTCCTTGCTGTTCAGGCACTCCAGAGCCTTGCGGCTAACCTGTGCAACAGGACCGCGGGTAGCCTTTGCCTTCTCGAGAGCCTCGTCAACCTTACCGGCAGCAACCAGCTCGGCGAGCTCGGCACAGAACTTGCGGGTGTTAATCTGAGCAAGGCTCAGGTAGATAACGCGCTCGATGCAGAATGCCAGACCCAGAACAAGAGCAATGGCAACGAGTGACATGAAGTCGGCACCACCCTCGATGAACTTTGTCTTCAGAGCCTTGTGGATACCTTCGCTCTCCTCCTCGGCAACAGCAGCCTCGACAGGTTCAGCAGCAGCTGTGTCAACAGCAGCAGTGTCGGCAGCAGCAGAATCGGCCTGTTCAACAGCAGCGCTATCAGGAGCAGCAGCCTCATCTTCCTGTGCCATTACAGATGTTGTTGCAGCGAAAGAACATGCAGCAACCATCGCAACAATAGCAAATAACTTTTTCATTGTTTTGGAATTTTTTAGGTTTAATTATTGTAGTTGTTTATTTCACTCTCTTTATCTTCCCGAATTTTTCTCTCCCCTGTGCGGAGAGAGGGGGATTCGAACCCCCGAAACGCTTTTGACGTTTACACGCTTTCCAGGCGTGCCTCTTAAGCCACTCGAGCATCTCTCCAATAGCTTTTTCGGTTACAAAAATATCATTTTTTATGGACTTATCACTATGAAAACGTAAAAAAGTTGCCTTTGTGTGGATTTTTTTGTTATCGGATAACTTCTATATGGAGAATAACCGCTGTGCAGTGGAGGTTGTAATATTGTCTATTTCTGCTATGCCTACGTTGTATATCTGTGCCAGTTTGGCGGCTACGAAGGGCAGAAACGAGGGTTCGTTCCTGTGTCCGCGATGTGGTACTGGTGCCAGATACGGAGCGTCTGTCTCCAGGACAATCCTGTCAAGAGGAACTGCGTCCGAGAGTGTCTGTGCAAGGCGGCTGTTCCTGAACGTCACTACTCCGCCTATACCGAAGACAAAGCCTTCGTACCGCATCATGCGGCGTGCGCTCTCACGGCTTCCTCCAAAGCAGTGGAATATGCCGCGAAGCCCGTCTGCCTTGTGCCGTTCCATTGCGTCAAGCAGCTGGGGCTCGGCATTGCGCATGTGGATGACCAGCGGAAGGTCCATATCCACGGACTTGCATATCTGGTACTCGAAGGCATCGATTTGTTCCTTACGGAATGTGTCGTCCCAGTAGAAGTCAAGTCCTACCTCGCCTACGGCGACAGGATTTTCGACCTTGTCCCACATGCTGTCGAGCACGTCCTGCCAATCCGCGTGCACATCCTCGGGGTGCAGGCCTGTCATGGTGTGGCAGTACTGTGGATAGCGCTGTGCCAAGGCCTTCATCCCGGGAATCGATTCCTGGTTGATGCATGGGAGCAGGAACTTGTCAACGCCTGCCTCTACGGCACGTTTTACTACATCATCCCTGTCCTGGTCGAACTCGGGCTCGTAGATATGGGTGTGGGTGTCTATCATTATGTCTGCCAGGCACTTAGCTTTCGCGGCCGAGGAGTGACAGGGCATACTCCCAGAGGAGCTGCTTCTTTTCCAACGGCAGCTTGACGTCCTCTTCGAGGATTACACGGGCTTCGTGGAAGTACTCGTTTATCCTTTCCTGACACATGCCCTTGACGCCTGCCTGGTCATAGATTGCCGTTACTGCACGTATCTTTTCACCGGCATCGTACTCGGTGGCGTTTATCCAATCCAGCAGTTCCTTATGGGTCCATCCCCTGGAGTTGGCCAGGGCCTGGATAAGCATATAGGTTTTCTTGTTGCAGAGGATGTCTCCACCTATCTTCTTACCGAAGGTATCGAAATCACCGTATACGTCCAGCATGTCGTCCTGAAGCTGGAATGCAAGGCCTATCTTCTCGCCAAAGCCGTACAGGGCATCGGCATCCGCAGCTGAGGCGCCTGCCTGCAATGCTCCCATCTTGAGCGCGCATGCCAGAAGGACGCTGGTCTTGAGACGGATCATTTCGATGTATTCAGCCTCGGTTACGTCCAGACGTTCCTCGAAGTCTATGTCGTATTGCTGCCCCTCGCCTATCTCCAGCGCGGTTTTGGTGAAGAGGTCCAGCACTTCCTTCAGTTGCTTGGGGGGACACTGGGCGATAAGCTGATAGGCAAGAACAAGCATTGTGTCGCCGCTAAGTATGGCTGTATTCTCGTTCCATACCTTGTGGACACAGGGCTTGCCGCGGCGCACCTCGGCACGGTCCATTACATCGTCGTGCAGGAGGGTATAGTTGTGATATACCTCAAGGCCCAGGGCGGCAGGCAATATCCTCTCGACATCGTCACGGTACATATTGTATGCCATGAGCATCAGTACCGGGCGCAGCCTCTTGCCGCCCATTGACAGGACGTAGCGTATTGGCTGGTAAAGACCGAAGGGCTGGCCCTCGAGATCGAGTTTAGCCAGCCCCTGGTTTATCTTTTCCAGAATTTCTTCTGAATTATACATATTTATATAGTATGTGTATGTTAGCCCAGACGGAACATAACAGGCAGGTTGAAGCGTGAACGCACTGACCTGTTGCCCTGACGTGCAGGCTTCCACTTAGGCATCTGCTTTACAACGCGTACTGCCTCGTCCGAGAGGTGCTGGTCGGGAGAACGCAGAACCTTGACGTCAACGATAGTACCGTCCTTGTTGACAACGAATGCAACGATGACACGGCCCTGTACGCCTTGCTCCTGACAGATTGAAGGATACTTGATGTGGTCGTGCAGCCACTTCATACATGCCTCGTCACCGCCGGGGAACTGGGCATTCTCCTCAACAACGTCAAAGATGCGGTCATCGTCAACCTCCTCGACAACGGGACCTACAGGACCTGTTGCAACAGCTGTAGACACCTGACCTGTACCTGGCGTAGACACAATGGCCTGGTTGATTTCCTCGGTGGTTTCAACCTCCTTCTCAGGCAGGTCGGTGTTGTTGTCGACGATGTTAATGATGGGATCGATAACCTTGGGTGCAGCTGCTGGTGGCGGAGCCATTACCTCCTGCTGCTGAGTGATGGGAATCATGTCCTCCTCCATCACCATGTCGTAGATCCTTTCTTCCTCCTGAACCGCAACGTCACGCTGGGTGTACTCGAATGCACAAAACATCAGAGCCAAAGTCAGGATATAACCGATAAGAATACCCGTAGACTTCTGGCCGCGCAGTTCGTCATTCACGGCATTGATTGCTTCCATAATTATATTTGTTTTTTATTTTTTTGCGTTACTGCACTGGCAAATGTAGCACATTTTTTTAATTTGCGTATGGAAAGAGTGTGATTTTTTTATGCCAACAGGCAATTTTTATACCCCCTCTGGGGTTATTTTTATAAAAACCAATATCTTTGGAAACGATTTAAATCAGCAATGAGCCCAAAATACCATATAATACCGATTCTGCTATTACTGTTGTTGCCACTGAAAACGGCAGCACAGGAAAGCACCAGTATTTTCAATTTTCTGAACCTGCCGACATCGGCACATGCCACTGCCCTGGGCGGCAAGAACATATCGCTGATTGAGGATGATGCATCGCTGATTTTCCAGAATCCTGCCCTTATGGGCAGTGTGAGCGACAAGACGCTGAACCTGAACTTCATGACCTACATGCAAGGCAGCAAGACGGGCAGCGTAAGCTATGTGCAGGCACAGGGTGAAAGGGGCTCATGGGGACTCTCGGCACAGTTCGTGGGTTACGGCGAGATTCCGAACGTCAGCACCGAAGGCATAATACTGGGCAAGAACGGTGCCCTGGACATGGCCATAGCGGGGGGATACAGCTATATGCTGAGCGACTACTGGGTTGGCGGTGTTACGGGCAAATTCCTGTACTCGAACTATGCGGGATACTCGTCCATAGGACTGGCAGTGGACCTGGGTGTAAGCTACTTCAACCCCGACAACGATTTCTCGTTTGCCTTCGTAGCTGCCAATCTGGGCGGTCAGGTAAAGGCTTTCGGGGAGGTGCACGAGAAGTTGCCTGTTGACCTGCAGTTCGGTATAAGCAAGGGGCTTGGAAGCTGGCCGGTAAGGGTGCACGTGATGCTGTATGACATGCTTCACTGGGACAAGGCGTACTACCTGACTGACTGCAGCGGATTCAGGGTATTCCTGAACCATCTGGACATCGGATTGGACGCAACGCTGTCCAAAGGCCGGATATGGGTAGGACTGGGATATAATTTCCGACGGGCCACATGCATGGTGGCTGAGGGGGCTTCGAACGCTTCGGGCATAACATTCGGAGCCGGTATCAACATCAAGCGCTTCAAGCTGGGACTTGCATACGGCAACTACCATACCGGTGCACCTACAATAGCCATAACCACTGCCTACTCGTTCCCGAGCAAGAAGAAACAGGCGTCAACGGCGAAGACAGAATCAGACAACCAGACACTATAATGAAGAAGATTACAATAGCCATCGACGGACACTCGTCATGCGGCAAGAGCACTATGGCCAAGAACCTGGCACGCGAACTGGGATACATATACATCGATACGGGTGCAATGTACCGCAGTGTCACCCTATATGCAATGCAGAACGGTTTCATCGATGCCGGTCATAACATCGATACCGAGGGGCTGAAAAAGGCCATGGCGGACATCAATATCTCATTCAGGTTCAACGACACGACGGGGAGGCCCGACACTTACCTGAACGGCAAGTGTGTCGAGAACGAGATACGCACTATGGAGGTCAGCAATAACGTAAGCCCAATCGCCACACTGGGATTCGTCCGTGAGGCCATGGTCAGCCAGCAGCGTCTGATGGGCAAGGAAGGCGGGGTAATCCTGGACGGGCGCGACATAGGTACTGTAGTCTTCCCTGATGCCGAGCTGAAGATTTTTGTGACAGCGAGTGACGAAATACGTGCACAGCGCCGCTACGACGAGCTGACGGCCAAGGGCGAGAATGTCGACTACGAGGATATACTGAAGAATGTCCGTGAGCGCGACTATATCGACTCGCACCGTGAAATAGCACCGCTCACACAGGCTGCGGATGCAATAGTACTGGACAACAGCAACATGACAATACCTGAGCAGCAGGAATGGTTATTGAAATTGACAAGGGAAGTGGTTTCTGCTTCGGAGTAACCCGCGCCATAGGAAAAGCTGAGGAGGAACTGGGCAGCGGCAACCGGCTTTATTGCCTGGGTGACATTGTCCACAACGGGAAGGAATGCGACCGTCTCGAACGCATGGGGCTGAAGTCCATCGGGCATGAGGAGTTTAACGCATTGCATAACTCCAAGGTGCTGTTGCGTGCCCACGGTGAACCTCCATCCACTTACGAGATTGCACAGAAAAACAATATCCGTATTATTGATGCCACATGCCCTGTCGTGCTACACCTGCAGGAGCGCATCAAACAGGAGTATCTTGCCGATACCAATCATAGCAGGCAGATTGTAATCTTCGGCAAGAACGGACATGCCGAGGTACTGGGGCTTGTGGGACAGACAGATGGCAATGCCATCGTAATAGAAAGTCCCGACGAGGTAAGCAAACTGGATTTCACCCGTGACATATGCCTGTACAGCCAGACGACAAAGTCGCTGAACGGATTCAACAAAATAGTCGATTACATCAAGGGGCACATCTCCCCTGCCGCCACATTCACGTATTATGACACCATCTGCCGCCAGGTGGCCAACCGTATGTCGGGAATACAGGAATTTGCTTCACGTCATGACCTGATTCTATTTGTATGCGGGAAAAAGAGCAGCAACGGCCGGGTACTGTTCACGCAATGCCGGAACGTAAATGCCAGAAGCTACATGATAGAATCAGCCGGCGAAATAGAAACCGACTGGCTGGCTGACTGCAACTCAATAGGAATATGCGGTGCGACAAGCACGCCCAAATGGCTAATGGAGGAGTGCAAGATACGTATCGAACAGTTGCTTGGCGGCAACGAATGAGGTTTTCTCTCCGGCAAGAACCGAACGCTCCTCGGCCTTCAGCATAGTTTCTATCGTAGGATTCTGGTAGAAACTGTTACGCAGGTTTTCGTTTATTGACTCGTACATCCAGTACTTTGCCTGCTCGGCTCTGCGGTGCTCAAAGTACCCGTTCTTCTTCACGAAATCAATATAGGCGTATACCATATCCCAGACTTCCTTGATACCGATACCGTAGAAACCGCTGTAGGTCAGTACCTGCGGAAGCCATCCGCTCTCGGGCATCGGGAACAGGTGCAGGGCATTACGGAAGTGACTGGCTGCCAACTGGCACTTCTCCACATTGTTGCCGTCACATTTGTTGATTATTATGCCGTCTGCCATCTCCATGATGCCGCGCTTGATACCCTGAAGCTCATCACCGGTACCTGCAAGCTGAATCAGCAGGAAGAAATCTACCATGCTGTGACATGCTGTTTCGCTCTGTCCGACACCTACTGTCTCGACAAAGATCTTGTCGTATCCGGCTGCCTCGCACAGGATAATAGTTTCGCGCGTCTTGCGGGCAACACCTCCCAGCGAACCTGCCGATGGGCTGGGACGGATGAATGTCTTGGGGTGTACCGAAAGCTTCTCCATACGTGTCTTGTCGCCCAATATGCTTCCCTTGGTGCGCTCGCTGCTGGGATCGATGGCCAGAACTGCCAGCTTTCCTCCATATTCGTCAAGTACGTGTATTCCGAACTCGTCTATGCTGGTACTCTTGCCGGCACCTGGAACACCGCTGATACCCACGCGGATGCTGTTACCACTGTACGGAAGACATTTCTCGATAACCTCCTGGGCAACCTGATGGTGTTCGGGCAAAGTGCTTTCAACCAAGGTAACTGCCTGACCCAGAACCGAGGAATCCCCCTTCAGTATTCCTTCGACATAATCCGAAGCTGTCAACTTGCGACGCACAAAACTGCCGCGACGCAGATAGGGATTCCTGCTTGAAGGCTGCTCTACACCCTTGTTAACAACAAGTCCTGCAAATTCTGCACTGTTCTCGGGATGTTCCATTGTTTGGGAGTGGGTTATGGTTTAGTCGTTTACGGTAATATCTATGGTTTCGATGGCATGATGAGGGTCGTCGCTGATTAGCAGGACACGTGGACGTGCCTTTTCCTTCTTCAGCATCGAAGGTGTAACCGTGATTTTCAGTTTTGCCGAATGTCCGGGAGCTATGGTACGGTCCGAAAGGCCTACTGCCACGGCACGGTTGAACACCTGTATCTGCTGTATGGTCAGGGTGGACTTACCCTCGTTGGTGACAATAACCGTCTGAATCACGTTTTTCCTGGTGTTCCCGGCCGGTATCTGCACATCGGTGCTACTGAGTTTCATCACGGGGGCAGCTGCCAGCTGGCTGGCGCTTAGCTGCGAGAATGCCGGCAACAATACGGCTGCAACCTGCAATTCGTTCTGTTCACCGACCTTGTCTCCCATGTAACGGGCAAGATAGACGCTGGTCCTGTTCAATCCCATCATAGGAAGTTTCTCACTATCAAGAATAAGACGCACACGACCGGTACGACCACCGGGAAGCACCTCGGGCATATACTCTGCCGAGAGATATGAGGGCAAATGCATCAGCTGCGGACGGAAAGCGCCACGTTCGGTATTGACTATCTGAATCTCGGCAACGGGCTTGTCGCCCTTGTTTACGTTATCGAACTCCACATAGTTGGTACTCATGCGGACATTACCCAGATCTATAGGAAAATCGCCGGTAAAATCGGTTGTACTTGCGACAACACGTCCCTGCATGGACAGCATCACCGGCTCGTCCGAGGCATTGGTATAGACCTCAAGATATTTGGTGAACGTCCCTAAAAGCTTGGCATCGTAGGTAGCCAGTATTTCGCCACGGCCTCCGGCAGGTATGGGTGTCCTTGTATATTCCACGCTGGTACATCCGCAAGACGGATGCACGTCCGAAATCACCAGCGGAGCATCGCCCTTGTTGGTAAAACCGAAGACTACCTTGCGCGGCTGCTGGAACAGCACCTCGCCCATCTTACGGATTTCCTGATCGGGCACAAAAGACGGCTGGGCTAGTGCTGCAGTACCGAGTATCAGCAGGTATAAAAGAACAATATGTTTTGTCATAACCATTGGCAAAGATATAAAAAGAACCAGTATTTACAAAGAGAACAACTATTTTTTTGTCCCTTGCGGCAACTGTTTCAAGGTACGAAGAGATGCTTCCAGTTCGCGCATCAGTTCCCGCTTTTCGGAGGACGGCGAATATACAAAGCCCTCGGCAACAATAACCTTACGCCGGGTTGTGTCTACCTGCACGATACATACAAACGGACCGCCCAAGGCTCCGTTTCGCATCTCCCACAAGCCTCGCACCTCCAGCATATCCCTGCCCTGTATGTTGCGCACCCTGCCGCTTACCAGAGCCTCGCCGCCTTCACGTGCCGTCTGCATCCACTGGTCGGGACGGCCGCCCGGAATATTCTCCTTCATGACCGAATCACGGCGTTCCATAGCGCTCCTGAGGTCAAATACAGTATTGCCATCCCAGGGGAGTGCATACACAACAACATTCTGGTCCATCTGGTTACGGTTCGTTCCGCACCACAGGAAGTCCCTACCCTTCTTGGTTGCCTTCAGGTCCTCGGGAACACGTATGTCCATTCCCAATACCTGTTTAAGCTGATCCGAAACGCGCTTGCAGTATTTGCTCTGCAGAGCGGCAGTACGCATCTCGATCTGGGCATCACAAAGGAAATCCTGTATACGCTGCCTGTTTGCTGAAAGATATTCGCGCAGGGCATCCACAGACGGAGCTGACACCGTCACCTCTGTCTGAGGCTTTGCCGTTACGTTACGGCTGATGCCTATCATTGGCTTTCTGAGTTTAGGATCAACGGTCACGAACAACTGCGAGTGCATCGTGCCGAACATTCGGTCGTAATGCGGAGTAAAGATACGCGTTACACGAAACATCTGTTCGGATTGAGCCAATCCTGGAACCTGAGCCTCCACAATGGACTTGATAGTATCCTGCAGGTCGCTTTCCCATACAGGTTTGTCGACCACCAACAGCAATTCACTGGGCAAGCCCTTGGACTTGCCGATGATTATCTTAGGCTTGCCGGTATCACAGGCACACAGGAGAAATACGGCAAACAACGATATGAACAACTGCCTGACAACCATGGAACAACTATTTAACCACCGTTTGACAACTCTGGAACAACTATTTAACCACCGTTTGACAACTTTGGAACAACTATTTAACAACGCTGTGCCTTGAGTTGTTGCCATGGGCCCTGTATTCGGGGGCATACTGGCATTGTACGGTCGGAACTGCCAGGTTGTATTTTCCTACACGCTGCACACTCTGCTCTTCATCCAGGACATAGACTCCATGAGGCATGGACGGAATGAAGTACTCTGTACGGTCGTCATACACCTGACGATAGTAGCGGATTCCACCCTGATAGCCGCAACCCGACAACCTGCTCACCGGCTCAACCGAAGCCGAACGGGGCACCGTGACAACGACATAGTCGTAATCGTTACCTGCCGTCACCGTAACACGATGGCGTATACGGTCACCTACCTTAGCATCTTCCCTGTCAACCTGAGCTGCAACCTCGAATCCGGTTCCTGAGCCCTCGACCTTGTCATACGGCAGGCTATAGCTTGCATATACCGAAGCCCAGGTCTCGTGGGACGACTTGTTGCTCAGAACAACATTGCGGCGACGGATAACGTCGATTGTATCCACCTTCATGAACGATGGACGATGGACGATGGACGATGGACCGTCAGCAGTAAGTTCACGTACACCCAGAGTAAGTGCATATACCGCATCGATGCTGTTGACAGGTGTATCCCATACCTGTGTCCTCTTCTGCTTCAGCAGCCACTTCTGCATACCGCGTATTGTAGTGCTGTCCTGTGGAGTAACCTTACATATCGCTTCCATCACCTGTGTATGGATGGCAATACGACGGTCCAAACTGTTCCAGTCGGCAGAACGGTATGCCATGTATGTACCGTCCTTGTGCTCCAGACGCTTGTGAATCATCTCCATTGCACCCTTTGTCAGTTTCTCCTGCATATTGTGCTGCACAATTACCAACAGGGCAAGGTTCTCGTTATTTACCTCCTGTACATCCGTCGGAGCGTGCTTGAGCATGCGCCTTACCAACTTACCTGTCTCGTTGTCGATGGTTCCCGAAGCAGTAAGTACATACAATGCACGCAAGTCGTACCATGACAAATGCCATTCCCTTGAGGATTTGTTTCTCTCGTCAAGAGACTTCTGCAATACTCCCTTCAGGTATTTGCGGATACCGTACAGGACTCCGCTGGCATCGGCATCGCCTGTTGCAAGACGTGCCAACAGGAATCCTACCTCGCAGGTCATGTAATTATTGCCATTCAATCCGGGGAACCATGATATGCTGCCGTCTGCATTCTGCATCTGACGTACCTTGTTTATATAACGCGAAGCAGCCTTGTTGCCCAGACGCGATGCGGCATAATAGGCGGATGCATAGGACAGGACGTCCTGACACTTAGGCTCCAGTATCTGCGGCAGTGCATTGATGGCACTCTGTATAGGATCCAGATTCTGCTCAACAACAACGGTACGGTTCACGGCACCGGCAGGGAACAAATCCTGGAAATCAACAGAAACGGTTTCACCTGGCTCCAGTGTTATAGCCTTGGTCGAGACAAGGTCTGCCACTGACTCCAACACGGGAATCTCGCGCATCTCGCCATCACTGTCGGTAGCAGTAGCGGCCTTGATGCTTACCAGAAGTCCCTTTGCACCCTGAGGTGCGTACAGGGACGTTGTAATGGTCGAGTCGCGCTGTGCACCAAGGCTTACACGTACATTCCTGCGGCAGACAACCTTCTGCGACACTGCATCCCTTACAACAATCTCGACACGGACCTGCTGAGTCTTGTCTGTTGTATTGTCTATGGTTGAAGAGAACGAAAAATCATCTCCCTCTCGTACGAAACGCGGCAGGTGCAGTTCTGCCATCAGGCTCTTCTGTGCTACCAGTTTGCTGTCAAGCTTTCCATAACACATGTCACTGGTGTGTGCGAATCCCAGTATATGCCATGTAGTCAGGCTCTGTGGCAAACGGAACGACAACGATACACGACCCTCGCCGTCTGTCATCAATCCCGACTGGAATGTTGCCGTCTCGCTGAAATCACTGCGCATGGCCACACCGTCAAGGGATTGTGCCCCGCCTTCATCTGCCAATGCCCCCTCCGTCTGCAAGCCTGCTACAGGACGTGCCAAAGCATCGTCCATGGACTTGGCTGAGGCATTCCCGCGAATGCGGACATTTTTAACGGCAACTTCGCGCAGGGTCATATTCTTAAGAGGAGCAGACGTGTAGTATAGGCGAACGTATCTGCTATTGAAGAGACTCTCGTCCAACGATGTGAAGCTATACTGCGGATAAGTATAGTATTTAACCTCAAAATGCTGGAAATACATCTGACCACGAGGCTGGAATCCAAAGCCATAGCGCATGCGAGCGTACGGGATGTAGTGCGACAGGACATTCTGCATCCCGAACGAATTGGGAGCCAGCGCATCCAACGAAGCGTCATAGACGCTCATCAGCACACTTGCCCTTTCTGTACTGCCGTTCAAGTGACTGACCCGCAATGTCCATTGCTGCAATTCGCCCGGCTGGGTATGGTCGCGGAAAGTATCCCAATGCAGGGACAGACGCTTTTCGGGCATACGCCTCCAAAGTTTTATTTCCCTGTGCTCCACTATGCCGTCCAATACACAGGATGCAGACAGCCTCAATCCGTCTCCATACTCCGCCAGATACGGAATCTGCAGAGTGCAGAGTGTATCACTTGTGCTCACCACAGTATCAATGACCATCCTGTTACCGGTAAATCCCATCAGATACATATGGCGCATACGACCGGCCTTTCCACGGAACTCGAGAACGGCAGGCACATCAGTCTCGAATGTGTCTACAGGAACCTCTAGCCATTTCTTGGCCGTTGCCTGTGTCTCCTGCGGAGGATCGGGGAAAAGACGTACCGAGGCACTTGCCGTCTGCTCCTCGCCTGACGGAGAAACCACGCGTACTGAGACAAGCATGGTAGGGAAATACCTGAACTCCCCACTGTTGTCCTGACGAGGTATCCTGATGGTGAATCTTCCTTCGGCATCCGTATATGTGGTATCAAGTGGCACGTTGTTCTTACTGCTGCGTCTCCACCACCAGCAGGCTTGACGTCGCACAGTTCCAGTGACACGGCCCTCGCGCAACGGAGTACCGTTGTACTTCATGGCACGTCCTGTGACAACAAGCGTATCTGCCTCCAATGTAACATAGAACTCAGGCCTCTTGTACTCCTCGACACGAATTGTCTCAACGCTGTTGTTAATCTTCACCATGTGATTGCCCAGGCGTGTTTCCTGCGGTATGTTGAACGTAACAGCAACATTGCCCATGCTGTCCGTCTCTGCCCACTTGGAATCCAGCACCTTGTTCTCACCGTCTGTAAGCGATGCCGAAACCCTTTGTCCGGCAACGACACGGGCATCCCAGTGCCTGCGCTCGTAAACGACGGCTGCAGCCTTTACCTCCTGCCCGGGCCTGTAGATCTTGCGGTCGGTGAAGATTTCGGTAATCGTACTGTACTTGTCAGGCGGGGTCGAATAACTGTAAGACCTGTAATAGTTGATTGCAGGCAACAGGCTGTCTGCACCCAGGACGACACGGGCAGTACGCTTCTTTTCGTCCAGTATGACCTGAGCATCGGGAATACGTACACCTGACTTGGCATCGACGGCAATGACACGAATCTGCTTGTCAGGCATTTCCTGAACCAGCATCTGCAATCGCGACACGGTAAACTTGACTTCCAATGCCTTGGTACGCTTGCGCAACCTGGTTTTCGTAGTACCCCTGACCTTCATCACATACAGTCCCGGAGCGGACGGCGCAAACAACGTGTCACGCGATACCAGACGACCCCTGGTATCATAAATGCCAAAGGTCATATCACAGATATTCTTCCTGCCTATTTCAAGACGCAGGGAATCACCCGGATAATAAATCTGTGCCATACGCACATACAGCTGAGGCTCGATCTTGTTGATTGAATCATTCAGCTGCTCCAGGCGCTTCAATTCACGAGCAATACGCTGAGGTTTTACATTGCCACGGGCAGCACAGAAGCTGATAAGCGAGTCCTCGCTCATATATACCGAATCCGGCATACACTCACGTGCTGCAAGCCATATCACATATAGCATGCTGGAATTGTACACCGCCTCGTCGGAACCACGTTTTACCACAGGCAGCCAGTCACGTGTACGAGCCGTGTACAGGGCTTCGGGATCACTAAAAGCCTCACGCAGCAGCTCGGCCGTGCGTGCCCTCCACTTGTCCCTGACACCGTTGTACTGGTTCTGGTGATACATCTTGGCAAGACATACATCGTACAGGGCACGACGCACACCATCCGTTGCCAGGCGTTTCTCTTCCAGCAGGCTTATGTCATATTCCACGCTGTCGGGAGACAGTTGCTCACGTTCGACGAACTTACGCAATATACCGGCCAAATCATCCTCGCGTGCAGATACGGCAAAAGGTACGGCACACAGCAGAACAAACATCAACAACTTCTTCATCTCCCGAATACAATAATTTAGTTTTTACTTTGCAGCCAGAACCTCGATTTCAACGAGAGCACCCTTTGGCAGATCCTTCACGGCAACTGCCGAGCGTGCCGGATACGGCTCCTGGAAAAAGGTTGCATAAACCTCGTTCATTGCAGCGAAATCTGCAATGTCTGCCAAATATACAGTAGTCTTGACAACGTGAGACAGGTCTGTACCTGCCTGCTGTAGAATTGCCGAAGCATTCTTCAGGCTCTGCTGTGTCTGCTCCCTGATACCACCGGGAACAAAAGCTCCTGTGGCAGGGTCAATGGGTATCTGACCGCTGGCATATACAAAACCGTTGACTTCTATTGCCTGGCTGTACGGACCTATGGCAGCCGGCGCATTGTTTGTTGCTATTGCTTTCATATTGGTAAATGAATAATGAAAGAATAAATAATATTGTTTACCTTTAAATCAATTTAAAACCTGCTTCCCTCAATGCCTGGCGTATCTGCTCTATATGCTCGGCATTACGCGTCTCGACCTTGAGCGTCAGCTGGCAATCGGTCACACGTTCCGAATCATCGTTACGCTCATGACGCACGTTCACCACATTACCGCCAATTCCGGCAATTATGTTGCTCACTGCCACCAGTTGTCCGGGCTTGTCTTCCAGTTCCACGGTCAGCGTGCAGATACGTCCGCCCTGAACCAAACCACGGTTGATTACACGGTTCAGTATCGTCACATCCACATTACCGCCACTGACCACACATATTGCCTTGCGGCCCTTAACAGGAACCTTGTTGAACATAGCGGCAGCCACACTCACGGCACCTGCTCCCTCGGCAACCATCTTCTGCTGTTCGATCAGAGCCAGGATAGCCGCACATATCTCGTCCTCGGTAACAGTAACCACACCATCCAGATAATGACTGCAAATATCGTATGTCAGATTACCCGGCTTCTTCACAGCAATACCGTCGGCAATAGTGTTCACGCTGTCCAGTGAAACAATGGACTGACTGTTGATACTGTTGAACATACTGGGGGCACCGGCTGCCTGAACGCCCCATACCTCGACCTTGGGGTTCAGACTCTTGATGGCATATACTATGCCGCTGGCCAGGCCACCGCCGCCTATAGGCACGACAACCACGTCAACATCCGGCAGCTGATCCAGAAGTTCCAAACCTATGGTACCCTGACCTGCTATGACATTCTCGTCGTCAAACGGATGGACAAATGCATAGCCCTTCTCATCGCGCAGTTCCAGGGCGCGCTTGTAGGCATCATCGTACACGCCAGGCACCAGGCATATTTCCGCACCATAGCGGCGAGTTGCTTCGACCTTGCTGATCGGCGCACCCTCGGGCAGGCATATTATGGACTTGACCCCGGCTTGTGTAGCACCCAAGGCAACTCCCTGGGCATGATTACCTGCCGAACAGGCTACCACGCCACGCTTTTTCTCTTCGGCAGTAAGTTGCGAAATACGGTAATACGCACCACGCACCTTGAAGGAGCCCGTCAGCTGCAGGCACTCGGGCTTAAGCCAGATATCCGCCTCGGGATTCAGACGCGAAGCCGGAATCAGGTTGGTCGTACGTATAACCTTGCTCAGCACATACCGTGCCTTGTAAATATCATCTAACGTCATGGAATCAAATACTCTTCAGCAAAGCCTGCATGAATACCCAGAATTTCTCCACACTCGCTATGTTGCAACGCTCGTCAGGTGTATGAGGACTGCGCAGAGTAGGACCGAAGCTGACCAGGTCCATCTCAGGGTAGACAGCACCAATCAGGCTGCACTCGAGACCGGCATGGCAAACCTCGACCTTTGCATCCTCATGGAAACAGTCCTTGTAAACCTGCACCATCTTGGCAACGATAGGGCTGTCAAAGTCAGGCTGCCACGAACCGTAGTGACCGCCAAACTCGACCTTCATGCCAATCATGCCGAATGTACATTCCATCATCTCCTGGATATACTCCAACTGCGTATCACAGCTGCTGCGAGCCAGAATAAGCACCTCGGCATTACCGCCACCGATGTTGATGATAGCCAGGTTCGAACTCGTCTCAACCACAGTCGGGATGCTGGGGATAAAGCGCAGCACACCGTTATGGCAGGCCATTATGGCACTTATCAGGTTGTCCTGTATCTCCTCCGGCACCTGCATCTTGGGAACATCGCATTCCTCAACCGAAATTGCAATCTCCTCCTCAACACCACGGTATTCGGCACGGAAAGTCTCCAGGCAGTATGCTACCAGTTCCTTCAGATCCTCGACATTCTCCTTGGGCAATGTCAGCACGACATCAGCCGTACGTGGTATGGCATTACGCATATTGCCGCCCTGCCAGCTTGCCAGACGGGCATCATCATCCTGAATGGCCTGGCGCACCAGACGTGCCATCAGTTTGTTTGCATTGCCACGGCCCTCGTTAATCTCCAGACCGCTATGACCGCCACGCAGACCCTCGATACGAATCTTAACGGCAACATCCTCGCTGTCGGTCTCTACCTCCTTGTACTGCATCGAGGCAGTGATATTGATACCGCCGGCACTGCCTATGACAAACTCGCCCATGGTCTCGTTGTCGATATTCAGCAGGATATCACCCTTCAACGTGTCAGCAGCCAGATGGTTCACACCATACATGCAAGTCTCCTCGTCCGCAGTAATCAATGCCTCCAGAGGACCATGTTCCAGAGTCTTTGACTCCATCACAGCCATAATGACAGCCACACCGATGCCATCGTCAGCACCCAGCGTAGTACCCTTGGCCTTCACCCACTCACCGTCAATCCATGTCTGGATAGGATCCGTTTCGAAATTGTGCTCCACCTCGTCCAGTTTCTGAGGCACCATATCCATGTGCGCCTGCAGCACTGCAGTCTTGCTGTTCTCGTGACCTGGTGTGGCAGCCTTGCGCATGACGATGTTCTCTCCGCCATCCTTCCATGCCTCGATGCCACGCTCGGCAGCCCAGTCAAGCAGGAATTTCTGTACCTTTTCCAAATGTCCGCTTGGACGTGGAACCTGTGTCAGCAGATAAAAGTTCTGCCAAATCTCTTTTGGGTTAAGTTCGTTGATTGTCATTTCAATATAGATTATGAATTATGAATTAAGCATTATGAATTAATCCTGGTTCTTCCCAATGCTGCCAATGACCAAAGTCCCAGCAATGCCACCAGCAAAGTCTGCAACGTATGTACCACAAATGCAAATATAGCCGCATCATTCCCTGCAACACCATACAGCACCAGCACAGTCTTGACCGCAAAATGCCATGGACCTGCTCCATTGGGTGTAGGAACCAGTACGGCAAAGCAACCGGCTACGAAAGCAACCAGAGCACACATCGGACCCAAGTTGGCAGTATAGTCAAAACACTGAAATGCAACATAGAAATGCAAGTAGTACGACAGCCATATACCCACGCTGTACAACAGAAACAGGAACGGGCTCCTGACCTTGCGCACACTCATCATTCCGTCGGCAAAACCACGGAACTTGCTGGTCAGTTTGCCAAACAGGTGTACCTTGCGCATCAGCACCATAGCCATACCGGCAGCCAGTACACCGCACAACAGCGTAACCAGATAACCCGTAGTCGTAAAACCTGCCATGATTTTACCCAGCGAAAGACCTGTCCTGTCCATAAACTGCATGAACACCGGTATCTGCAACAACAGTGTAACCAGCGAGAACATAGCCACCATCGCCATGTCTATCACACGCTCTGTAACAACGCTGCCAACCAGTTTGCTGAAATCCACACCATCGTACTTCCTGACCACGCCACAGCGCAATACCTCGCCGCTGCGCGGAATAGCCAGCGAACTGCCATACGACAGGAAAATACTGTTTATCAGGACACCCGTGCGCGTTTTGTAACCCAGCGGATCAAGCACCTGCTTCCACCTGAGGGCACGAAACACCTGAGCCGATATGCCGAACGGCATACTCAACATAATCCATGTCCAGCACCTACGGCTCTCCATCGCCTCCAGTATCTGGTTCCAGTCAATCCTGCGATACATCCACCACATTATCGCAGCGGCAATAAATACCGGCAGGCCTATCCTGAATATATTGCTAATCCACCGTTTCACTAAACCACCAAAACAAGATTCCTGTTATCAAATACAGGCGCAAATATACAAAAAACAAAACGCACAAACAAATAAAATTGTTAAATGGTTGTTAAATGGTAGTTCCATAGTAGTTAAATAGTGGTTCCATATTGTTTACCAATTGTTTAACACGCGAAGCGCATGGAACTATTTTTTATCGTGGCAAATCCGCATAAGCGTCCTACTCCAACCTTACAAATACCGGATAGTGATCGGATGGCAGACGGCGTCCCTGGTCCGTCCAATAGCAGTTGGTCAGTATACCATAGCGCAAGACTTTGATGCCCTGCGAAACAAACACATGATCTATGCGACTATCAGTCTTGCGATCAGGATTGAAGCCATTGATGGTTCCATTTTCGGCAAAACGCATTTGGCAACCCTCGTAACTGTCGACAAGACCGTTTGACACGAAAATGCGGTATATCTCATCCCTCTGACCCACATTGAAGTCGCCCGTCAGTATTACCGGTGCATCCTTTGCTATCTCCCGAATGCGGCTTACCACCAGCTTGGCACTCTCCCTGCGGGCGACAACACCCACATGATCCATGTGCAAATTGAAGAAATAGAACGTCCTGCCCCATTTCGCACTGCTGAATTTTCCCCAGGTACAAATACGCGTACAAGCCGCATCCCAACCCAAGCCTGGCTTTTCTGGCGTCTCAGAGAGCCAGAAGTGCCCATCTTCCAGCAACGTAACCACGCTCCTGTCATAAAATATAACCTCGTGCTCTCCCCCACTCTTGCCGTCATCACGTCCTACACCTATATGGTCGTAGTCCTTCAGCAGAGCCTTCATGTCGCGCAACTGCCCCTTCAGCACCTCCTGAGCACCGAATATATCCGGATGCTCGAAATTTATCTGCCCGCAAATCACCGGACAACGCTGCTTCCAACCATTGCCCCTATTATTATCGCCTTTGTTCTGATAGCGTATATTATATGTTCCCACATAAATCCCCTGCCCCTGCACCACCAGACACAACAGCATAACAAGTGCAAAAGACAAAAATCTTCTTTTATATTTCATAGCCTTTTCTGTTTCGCAAGCCAAAGATAGTAAATTTCCTCCATACCATAACTAAACATCACCCCGTTCCAACAAATCTTTTAACAGAAAACTTGCTTGCAATCCGAATTATCTGTATATTTGCTGAGCAATCCGAAAGGAAAGCACTATCTTATTGGTTATAAATTACTAACTAATGCGTATGGTTACATAACAGACATAAGGACATATAGGATGAACATCCACTTTTGATTCTTGTTTCCGAAAGATTGGGGAATTGGAAGGAAATCATCAAGAACTAAAGTAGATAGTTCACGCCATCGGCGTGGGCATTTACTCGTTTAAGATGATTAGGTATCCCCAACACCTCGGAAACGTAGACGAAGTAAATTGTCCACGTTTTTTGTACTTTTTTGATTATCACAAACCATATATATAACTAATCTTGGAAAGTATTGAAATGATACAACGTAAAATGAGGAACACCGAGAATATTCGCCAATACTCGAATCAACCACGCCTCGTCAATGTGTTATTATCATTCTTGATTCTTTCCATTGGTGGACTTATTTATGTAGGTTGCCGAGATAAGTCCCTGCTGATGTTTAAATGGTTCAACCAACTAGGTCTTAGCGGTGCAGTCGATACTTTCAGAGGATTAATCAACTCAGAAGGAGTTTATGGATGGGTAAAGAATAGCCTCCCCGATGGCTTGTGGTTGTTTGCGTACATGTTCTTAATTGATGCCATTTGGAATGGCACAACATCAATAATTTCATACATATTCCTTTTCTACCTGCCTGTTCTTGCCCTGTTATCAGAGTTCTTGCAGTATTTTGGCTTAATGCCAGGGGTCTTTGATTGGATTGATGTTGCAAGCTATTCTTTCGCGATTCTTTTGTTTTTAATCATTAAACTAATAAAATAAGACCTATGAAATCGAAATTTATCTTATCAACCCTTGCCTTAATCTTATTTGCATTGTTAGGCGGTGGCTCCATCGATCCAGATGCTATAGGATTCTTTATCGTTTATCTATTTGTCGTTGTGGCGGTAGTTGCAATAATTGCAGGCATCACTTCAATGGTAAAAAGTAATAATATGAATAAAAGACTTCAAATGATCAAAGAAGATGAAAAGAATTCGCCAGACTTTGACAGAAGTGTTTCCATAGGAGATGATCGCTGTAAAATTTATTTTGACTCAGAGAAGAAGCAAGTGATGGTTATGCGGGTCATGACGGAAGGTATCAAGAAGGTATATATTGATGATTTCGAATTCCCCGGAAATGAACTCGCAAAATATTCAGGATCATCCTTCTATATATACGATCCTATTAAACGCAGATTATTATCAGGCTCTTATAACGATCTAAATATCACCCATCAAATTTCTTCCATTTCTGAGAATGACAAGAATAAAGATGTTGCTATAAATAATTCCATTCAACCTTGTTTTAAAAACATCTTTGGGGTTGAGGCTTCATATCACATACTCATAGAAGAAAACCGAGGTTTAATTGCAATCTGTGAGTCGGGAAAGGTTCTCAAGGTATTTAACTATGTAAACGCTGCAAGCCTCCCTTTGAAGATAGGTGAAGAATCCACAGTGAACACTAAGACCGTAGGCGATTATATGTTTATAATGGATGATTTCTTTAAGGTTCTTGTCCTCATTAACCGCGATACTCACGAAGTATTTAACTATGCCGATATAATTGAGGTTTCTTATGAGGAAAACGGGAATCAATTATACACTAAATCTGCAGGAAGAACAGTTGGAGGTGCAATAGTTGGCGGTGTCCTAATGGGAGGAGCTGGTGCAGTGGTTGGAGGCCTTTCAGGTGCAAGCAAACAAAACAAAGAAGTTAAGAGTATTGATGTCAAGATACTTCTTCGCAGTACTAGTAGAACGTCACATACTCTTCACTTTAATGCAGCTAATCGCGTACTTAAGACAAAGGAAGATGCTGACAGAAAATTGTATGAGCAATATACCAAGAATGCAAACAAAGCAAAAGACCTATTATCTGTTATCATTGACGATGCGAAACAAGCCGCAGCCCAGGTTGCACCTGTAATGTCGCAACCTATCGCACCACAATCAACAAGTGTTGCTGACGAACTTTCCAAACTGGCAAAACTGAAGGCTGATGGAATTTTAACCGAAGAAGAGTTCCTGGCACAGAAAGCAAAACTTCTTGGCTAATCTACGATAGAAATACATCTGAAAGTTGTGCCCGACACGGATTTAGGGTGGAGATTATGAAATCAATCTATCTTTTAGCGCCACTACTCTTTTTGGCAGCCTGCTCAAAACCAGTTAAAAAAGCGTCAGCTGAAGAAGCAGATTCGGAACAGACAGTAACGGTAGTCGAAACCGACACGAATGTGATGGTAATAATAGATGACGTGACGTTCAAGATGATTCGCATAGAGGGAGGAACCTTTCAAATGGGCAGCAATGATGGATATGACAGAGAGAAACCTGTGCATCAAGTGACGCTCAGTAGCTTCAGCATCGGGCAAACAGAAGTGACACAGGAGCTTTGGGAAGCTGTGATGGGAACAAATCCCAGCGAATTCAAGGGCAGCAAGCATCCTGTGGAAAGTGTTAGTTGGAACGACTGCCAAGCATTCATATCAAAACTGAATGAACTGACTGGCAAGACGTTCCGTCTTCCCACAGAGGCAGAATGGGAGTTCGCAGCGCGCGGTGGCAACATGAGTAAGGGCTACACCTACAGTGGCAGCAACACAATAGACGATGTGGCATGGTACTATCATAACAGTTATGACAAAGGAGAGAGTAGTCCAGACTATGGAACACACGAAGTAGGCGCCAAGGCCCCAAATGAGTTGGGCATCTACGATATGAGTGGAAATGTATATGAGTTGTGTCAAGACTGGGAAAGTTCAAACTATTATTCCAATAGTCCTGTGAATAATCCAGCCGGACCGGCTTCTGGCTCTTTCCGTGTGTGCCGTGGAGGCAGTTGGTATGGCGATGATGCAACGGTTTGCCGCGTGGCATACCGCTGTAGCAGCGAACCGACGTATCCAGACTCTAGTGTCGGCTTCCGCCTTGCCCTTTAGCTTTACTCTGTCTGAAGTGAAGGAGCGTATAAAACCAATGAAATAAAAAGAATCAAAACACTACGAATATGAAGAAGCTTTTAATTGTATTGGTGGCCGTGTTCTTATGCTCTTGTGATAGTAAAATAAAAAGCACAGATGTTCAGTGCGTAGATAATGAAATAGTTTATAGGGACAAGAACTATACTGGTCAAGTATGGTCCAAGGATGGTAAGAGCCTTGTTGTTGAAGTCAGCGATGGAAGACCTGTAAAGATTACTTTGTTTCATAAAAATGGAAATCCGGCCTTAGTATCCACAAAATTCCTACATAATGGTGGCCTCAAACATTTTGACATTAACGGGTATGAAATGACAGAACACGAATGGGAAACGAAATATAAGGACTTGCTGAATGAGGTTGATCTTGAGAGTGAATTTCCAATATTTTCTAATTGAATAAGAGTTTTATTTCCTTACAATAGAATGCTGATTGACATTGAAACCCTACCTGTTGTTTCTGGCAGACACGAATTCCTAAGAATCCGCAGTGAGGTTGAAATCTGTATTATTCCTATCACCGACGCAAGCAAAGACTCGCACGTTGAAAGCTTTATGGGACACAGGGGCTACAAACACTTGTATTCCGATGGAGTTGGCAGAGAGTATGGGCATACCTCTGCGTAAAGAAACCGTTATGCAACTCGGTACTATTGACCAACTTTCGCGTTACTGCTCATTATATCTACGGTTCGCGGATGGACATTATTTGTTTATACGTGATGGCGTTGCTGTACCTAGTTCGAGAAATCAGTTGGTCGTTGGTATGGACGTTATGAAGTACGGCAAGACCTCCATTGTAGCTAACGGACAGAATGGTGTCCATTTTATATTTGAGATTAGCGAGACAATATTTCAAAATGGGGTATTACAGTAGAAAATAATAAAGTCAAATAGATACCACAATAACGAAGGAATAATCAGAAATATCATTTAATAA
>JAFZVW010000049.1 GCA_017617635.1 Bacteroidaceae bacterium
CTGGCACAAATCAGTCATAAGCCTGATGGCTTCACGGGCAGTCTTACAACGCTCCAGGGCAACATACATCAGGCTTCCGTAATCCATGATACCAGGACCGTCCCACAGCTCCTCGCGGCCGCCATAGGTAGTTTCCAGGATACAAAGCTGGAACTCATTGATATGTCCTATTACCTTGTATGTCTCTTCAATCTCGGGAATCTCACCCAGATAGTTGCGACTCTCATAATGATACAAAGGCCGCATATCGCCTTTCTTATGACGTGCATGCGGCGCATAGTTTAGCGCCGTGAACGAACCGTAGTCATCAGCACTGTAGCTGACTATCACACTGCCGTCGGCACTTGCTCCCTTGCCGACAATCAAGTTAGTGCAGGCAAACAGGGGACTGAGGCATGAACCCAGGAATAATAAAGAAATCAGAAAAAACCTGTTCATCAAATCAGAATATCATAAAATTACCTAATCACCAGCTTATCGCTGCCTGCAGCCTTGAAACTCATGTCAAGACCCTTGACACTGTGCGTCAGGGCACCGAAGCTGATAAAGTCAACACCTGCCTTGGCATAAGGTATCATCGTCTCGAACGTAATACCGCCGCTTGACTCTGTCTCGGCACGTCCGGCAACCAGCTCGACGGCCTTCTTGGTATCCTCGGGAGTGAAGTTATCGAACATGATACGGTCGCAACCTTCAGCCAGAGCCTCCTCCAGTTCCTTCCAGTTACGAACCTCGCATTCAATCTTCAAATCCTTGTTATGCTCCTTGCAATACTGCTTGGCACGGGTAATTGCATTATGTACGCCTCCGCAGAAATCAATATGGTTGTCCTTGAGCAGAATCATGTCAAAAAGACCGATGCGATGATTCATACCGCCGCCTATCTTCACGGCCTCCTTCTCAAGCATGCGCATACCAGGGGTGGTCTTGCGGGTATCCAGGACACGTGTCTTGGTGCCGGCATCTATCAACGCCTGCTGGTATTTGTGCGTCATAGTTGCGATACCGCTCATGCGCTGCAGGATATTCAGCATCAGGCGCTCTGTCTGCAACAGGCTCTGTTCCCTGCCCTTCACGCTCATTACTATGTCACCGGGCTTCACGTGTGCACCGTCCTCGATATAACATTCCACCTCCATTGTAGGATCAAAGCGATGGAAGACCTGCTTTGCGATCCCGACACCGGCAAAGATACCTTCCTCCTTGATCAACAGTTTGCTCTCGCCCATGCTGTCCGCAGGAATACAACACAAAGTGGTATGGTCACCGTCACCGATATCCTCGCTGAAAGCAAGATCTATCAGCCTGTCATTCAGTTCGTCAACTGTAAGCATATCAATAATGTATTTATTATGTTAATCCAATGCACAAATTTACAATTTTAATTTTATTTAAGCAAAGCATTAATACCTAAAAATAATGAAAGCGCCACCGGTTAAACCAATGACGCCTCCAATATATAGCGTTGCAGGATTTATTTATCCAGAATCTCGTATTTGGAGACCTGCGACTTATACTCCGGAACTATCTCCTTCATCTTCTTAACAATCAGCATGTCGTCATGCGTGAACGAAAGTTCCATCAACTCCTTCTCGTAGTTGCAGATAGTATCATAATCGTATTCACGCACTTTGGCGACCTTGATCTTAGGATGCTTGGTAGGCAGGGTATTCTCCTCGTCGCTCAGGACTTCCTCGTACAGCTTCTCGCCATGACGCAAGCCGGTGAACTGTATCTTTATGTCCTGTGCACCCGACAGGTTGATCATTCGCTTTGCAAGATCAGCAATACGGACGGGATTGCCCATGTCAAAGACGAAAATCTCACCGCCATGCCCCATCGTACCAGCCTCAAGAACCAGACGGCAGGCCTCGGGGATAAGCATGAAGAAGCGCACAATGTCAGGATGGGTGACAGTTATGGGACCGCCCTCCTTGATCTGCTTCTTGAACAGAGGAATCACCGAACCGTTAGAACCCAGCACATTGCCGAAACGGGTTGTCACGAACTGACAGACATGTTCGCCGGCATTCTTCCTTTCATCCTGCAGTTTCTTGTTCAGCGACTGACAGTAAATCTCACATATACGCTTGCTGCAACCCATCACGTTCGTAGGATTAACCGCCTTGTCGGTGCTGATCATTACAAATTTCTCGGTACCGTACTTGACGGCAAGGTCGGCTATCACACGCGTACCATATACATTATTCTGTACTGCAATGGCAGGATTGTCCTCCATCATGGGAACATGCTTGTACGCAGCAGCATGGAAAACATACTGCGGACGATGAGTCTCGAATATATTCTCCATGTGAGTCTTGTTTGCAATACTCGTGACAATGGTTTCGCACTTGACATAGGCAAACTCCTTCTCCATCATCAGGCGTATGTCGTTCATAGGTGTCTCTGCCTGATCTATCAGAATCATCTCATCAGGATGGAACTCAGCAACCTGACGTACCATCTCGCTTCCGATCGAACCTGCGGCACCTGTTATCAATATACGCTTGTTACGGAGCAGATTGCCGATGGCGTCAAGGTCTACCTTGATTTCGTCACGGGGCAGCAAGTCCTCGATTTCCACATCATGCAACTGCGACACCTGCAATTCCGACTCCTCAGTCCATACCTTCTCACGCGGCATTATCAGAATCTTGATTCCTGCAGACATCAGCATGTCTATCATCTTCTGGTTGTGGCTGAAGACATTGGTCTTCAACGGCGATACCATGATTGCCTTCACGCCGTGCTCCATCAGGTGACTCACGATATCAGGACCATTGTGATAAATCTTCTTTCCCATCAGATAACCGCCTTCGGTATCAGTGGCATCCGAGATAAAGCAGCGCAGTTTGAAACGCTTCTCGGAAACCGAGGCAATACTCTTGGCCAGCGCAATGCCGCCGGCTTTCGTTCCGTATATAGCCACAGGAACGGCAGCATCGGTACGGAATGACTCGAACATGATCTTCACCGTCACGCGTACCAGCCATATCATCAATGTCGAGAACGAGAACAGGAACAGAATCGCCTCAGCAATATTCATTATCTTTTCCGACGGGTTATACTGCGGAGGGTATACGTATATTGCAAAACCGCTTATCATGACAGTCGCCAGTGTTCCGCAGCCGGTTGCAAAGGCAATTCTCTGCAAATCCACTATCGAGGTATACCTGATGATTCCCCTGTAAGTATGGAACAGGGTAAAGAAGAAAACGAATATACCTGTAACTAACAAAAGTACAAATGAGACAACCCAGAATTTAGACGCCAGATTACCACCGCCCATTATCAGGTAGGCAGCAATAAAACCCGAAAACATCACTATGGCACAATCCAAAAGCAATATGCACCAGTATGGCAGGGCCTTTCTGGAGAAGTACCAGTTTATTATGGAGCTATAAGGATTATTCATGGTATAATACAGATTTCAGCGATACAAATATACGAAATAAAATACAATATTCCGAAAAAAAAAAAAAAAAAAATCCCCATCCGCGAGAAAAACGGATGGGGAGGAAAGTTTATCAGATGAACCACTTTACATAGCAGAAGTCCTGACGATGAGGCAGATACTTGTTCTTGGGATACATACGGTACGAAACCTTGTATGCACCCGAATTATCCAGACAGTGAACGCCCTCGAACGTAAAGTTGTTGCCCTCGCGGCCAGTCATTTCAAACTGCTCTACGCGATAAACCTTGTCCTGTCCGTCCTTGTCTGTATACAAGGTAACCAGCTCAACGCCTACTGCATCATCAAGCCCGGCCTCGTCAATAACGATCTTCACGTTATACTTCTTACCGGCCTGAACCTGAGCGTTAATCATATCCTCGCACTTGTCCATCGAAACGACATTGATTGAATCCCAACGCTCTGCAACGGTCTCCTTCCACAATGCAATCTCCTTGGCAATCTTGTTGTCATCCTTGCGCAACAGGTTGCCGCGGTCACGCAGAGGATTATAGAACTTGGCATAGTAGTCATCCAGCTGACGCTTCATTGTATAGTGAGGCGCAATGGTAGCGATGCTGTTCTTGATTACCTTCACCCAACCGGTGCTGTAACCCTTGGCATTACGTGCATAGTACAGAGGCATGATTTCGTTCTCCAGCATATTGTAGATGGTGGCGGCATCCAACTGGTCCTGATGAGCCTGGTTCTGATATGTACGCTTGGCTGTCAGGGCATAGCCGGCACCTTCGCGGTAACCCTCGTACCACCATCCGTCCAGGACAGACAGGTTTACGACACCGTTCATCTCAGCCTTCTCGCCCGAAGTACCCGAAGCCTCCAAAGGACGTGTCGGGGTATTCATCCAGATGTCAACGCCCGAAACCAGACGACGAGCCAGCTGCATGTCATAGTTCTCCAGGAAGATAATCTTACCAAGGAACTGAGGCATCTGCGAAATCTCGTATATCTTCTTGATCAGGCCCTGACCGGCACCGTCTGCAGGATGAGCCTTACCAGTGTACAGGAACTGTACGGGATAATTGGGATTGTTCACGATCTTCTCCAGACGCTCCAGGTCGGTAAACAGCAAATGAGCACGCTTGTAAGTGGCAAAACGACGACCGAAACCAATCAGCAATGCATTGGGATTGATCTTGTCCATCAGGTTCACCACACGACTGGGATCACCCTGGTTCTTCAGCCATGACTCACGGAACTGCTCACGGATATAGTCAACCAGCTTGCTCTTGAGCTGCATACGTGTCTGCCATACCTCGTCGTCGCTTACGTTATAGATGGCATGCCAAATCTCCTCGTTTGACTGGTCAGCCAGATGGTTGGAGTCAAAGTGCTTGGCATACAGCTTGCGCCACTCGTTGGCACACCATGTCGGGAAATGAACACCGTTGGTAACATAGCCGACGTGACTCTCCTCGGGGAAATAACCCTTCCAGATGCCTGCAAACATCTTTTTCGAAACCTCGCCGTGCAACCAGCTAACGCCATTGACCTCCTGACAAGTGTTGCAAGCGAATGTAGACATACAGAAACGCTCGTTCTTGTCATCGGGATTCATACGGCCCATTCCGATGAATTCATCCTTGCTTATGCCCAGCAGATCAGCATAGCCGCTCATGTACTTGTTGAACAAAGCCTCGTCAAAGTAGTCATGACCTGCAGGAACAGGAGTATGTACGGTATACAGCGAACTTACGCGAACCAGCTCCAGGGCCTCAGTGAATGTCTTGCCTTCCTTGACAAAGTCCACCAGACGCTGTACATTGCACAGAGCTGCATGGCCCTCGTTACAGTGGTAGACATCCTTCTTGATGCCTAGCTTCTTCAGAAGCAGTACGCCGCCGATACCCAGCAGAATCTCCTGCTTCAGACGATTCTCCCAGTCACCGCCATACAGAGCATGGGTAATCGAACGGTCGAATTCGCTGTTCAGGTCATTATCCGTATCCAGCAGATACAGCTTTACACGACCTACATTCACACGCCATACATACGCATGCACATGATAATTCATATACGGAACATCGACAACCATAGGACTACCATCCTCGTTCATCTGCTGCTCAACAGGCAGGGAACCGAAATTCTGAGCCTCGTAATTGGCAACCTGCTGGCCATCCATGCTCAATGTCTGGGTAAAATAGCCAAAACGATACAGGAAACCGACTGCACACATGTCCACGTTAGAGTCAGAAGCCTCCTTTATATAGTCACCGGCCAATATGCCCAGACCACCGGAGTATATCTTCAATACCTGGTTCAGACCATACTCCATACACAGATAAGCCACACTCGCACGGCTGCGGTCAGGCTCAACATCCATATATGCACGGAACTGAGCATACACGTCGTTCATTTTCTTGACAACAGCCTTGTCCTTGGACAGCTTGTCCATCTTCTCATGAGACAGACGCTCGAGCAACAAGACAGGGTTTTGTCCACACTCTGCATACAACTTCTCGTCCAGCATTGTAAACAGGCTGCGCGCATCGTGATTCCACGCCCACCACATATTATGGGCCAGTTCATTCAACTTCTCCAGCTCTGCAGGAACATTACTTTTCGCAGTAACGTTCTTCCATGCTGCCACATTAGCATTGCTTGCTTTAATTTTCATATAAACTTATTAATAAAAATGGTTGAATTCTATTTTAGTTATTTACTGTTTAACCTCTTGTCACGGGCAGCCAGGGCTATCTCGTAAGCCTTGACGTAATACTTGATGAAGTTCTTCCACAAGGCCTTCCTGCTCAGCATATTGGCCGCCTTACGTGCCTTCTCCACATCCTCGGCCGACAATGCGCTGTACTTTGCAACACAATCCTTGATACGGTCGGCAACCTCGCTGTAGTTATAGTCGGTACGTGTAATGACCTCAACGCCATCCATTATATTGCAGCCGTCGCCCTTCACGCTGTTTGCCCACATGCCGAAACCGCTCAATGTCGTTGTAACACACGGAACATGGAAGGCAACACTCTCCAGCGGCGTATAGCCCCAAGGCTCATAATACGATGGATATACACTCAGATCGTTGCCGATAAGCATGTCATAGTATTTACGGCCGAATATTCCGTCACGTCCGTCCAGATAACACGGGATGAATATCACCTTGACCTTGTCCTCGGGACGGTTCCACATATCAAAATACTTCAGCATTCCCGTCACGCTGTCATTGTCCATGTTATGCAGGTTATGCGTAATCACCGGACATTCCAAGGCCTCGGTAAACGGCTGGTTCTCCACCCCACCCTTGTCAATCATCGCCATACGTTCGCTCAGATCATTACGGGGTTCTCCTACCCATGCAGGAACCTGCACAAGCGCCAGCACATTCTTGGCAAGTCGGTCGTTGCGAAGGCTGCGGTTCATCGCCTCCAAGAAGACGTCAATGCCCTTGTTGCGGAACTCATATCTGCCGCTCGTAGCGACAACCAGCGTGTCATCGTCGAATTTCTGTCCCGTCAATGCATTGGCAACATCAAAGATACGCTTGCGTGCCGCAGCACGGGTACTGGCAAATGCCGCACCCTTGGGAACAAAATCAGCCTCAAAGCCATTGGGAAGAATCACAGGACACTTCATATCCAGCAACTCCTCACACTCCCGTTCCGTCACACTGCTTACCGTTGTAAAACAGTCAACACGATGAGCCGTCTCACGCTCCATGTTATGCTTAGCCTCGACATTCAGCTCCTGGGACATCTGGGTACCGTTATAAGCCCAAAGATAGTCATACAGAGGCTTGTTGTTACCGGCAATACTGCGTCCGATAGTCGTAGCATGAGTCGTAAATATCGTAGCAATTTCGGGAACATATTTCTTAATAAACATCGCACCCAGGCAACACATCCACTCATGAACCTGATAGACGACATTCGCATACTTCTTCTTCAGCACGTTACGGTAAATACTCTCGACAACCAAAGCAGCTGCATACGAGAACATATTGGCCTCGTCATAATCGCCGTAACCCTTGGTGCTGTCGACACCGGCTATCTCCCACAACTCGCCATACAGCTCGTTGCGCTTCTCAAAATACTTCCTGAAATCAACAAGAACGACAATCGGTTCACCCGGGATATTCCAGCGTCCGGTACGTACCTCCAGCCCCTCCTTACGGGCCTTCGCCGTCCACGACTTCAGTATGTTCCTGTCTTCCCTGAAAAGCGGATTGTCCTTCCCGTCCCATACATCAGGACCGATGAATACCACCCTGTCCTCCAGCATATCCTGCATTGTCTTTGCCCTGGTCGACAACACCGTGTAGATGCCGCCAATCTTGTTGCAAACTTCCCAACTTGATTCAAAAATAAAATCCGGAGTCTTCTTAGCCTTCGTCATTCTGATATGTTAAAATAATGCTAATAATCAGCAATTGCGCGGGCAAAGGTATAATAAATATTTATTATATCAAAACTTTTCCCAAACATTTGTATTTAATACACTTTATTTTAATATCTTTGGTCGCAAAACGAAAACTATGAGACACCTGACCCTGACCATTCTGGCCATATTTTCTGTACTGACAGTGGCAGCGCAGAAGAAAACACTTGTCGATGAAAATGAACGCGTAATCCTCAAATTCGACCTCGAAAACGAAACCGTTTCCGTTCCCGGCATGGACGACTTTGGCATGTTCAACGGCTACTTTGGCGGCTGGAACGAAAAGAAAGGCCAGCCATATATCTATGGTATCTGGGTACTGACCAGTTTCAAGCAACCCAAACCCGGAACTCTCAACCTGCGCCTCAGCTACGACCAGGGCAGCGAGACACAGGCAGCAGAACTTGTACAGACATCAGACACCACATGGACCCTGACCCTGCAAGGCACAACGGTAATCAAACGCGCCGTTAACCGCAAACTCGTCAAAGCCCCGACAACCTACCACCTCAAGGAACTGAAATAACACATCCACCCTAGCATACATTATATAATATCACCACCCTTTAAATCCTTAAATCATAAAATCATTAAATCATTAAATCCTTAAATCCTTAAATCTTTCAACGCCGTTTCGTGACTGTCCGTACGCCGTCTCGTATCCTTCCCTACAGGTAACATTTGTTACCTCAGGAGCCTGCACGTGTTACCTCCGGAGCCTACACGTGTTACCTCCGGAGCCTGCACGTGTTACCTCCAGGAGTCCGCAAGTGTGACAATTGACCTTTACTACCCCCACTTTCTGTAACCAAGTTGGCCATTTGAGCACATAATACCTTCCGGCAGAGGTCAGGATACTGAAATTCCGAACCATATACATGTGCACCAAGTATAGGGTAAAACATCAAAACGAGGGCTTTTAATGCGCGAAATCGCGCCCCTTTGATCAGAAAATGACCATAAACTGTCACAATTTTGAGGTCAGCACCCATAAAACTGGAAGTCCATCAAAATCGTATTTTGTTGATTTTCTGCATTATAGAGAAAATATCCAATAATTGGAGCGTTACGTTACAGTCGTTACAGTGTTATTTTCGAGGTACCAATCTCTCTTTATATATTATATATCTATTTATATATTAATAAGTTATATGATCCTTATAAGGGAATAGGTGCACAGATTTTTTAATTGTAACAACTGTAATGTAACGCTTGTCGGTTTTGTCTTCCCCTAAAAGCAAATTTGCATCCAATAGCAATACGGCCTTTCTCGGAGAGAGAAACGGCGTGTTGCTATGCGTAAAACGCCCTCTCGCTTTTTCGCACTTATTTGAATTGTTTGAAAAGCATAGGTCACGTATGTCATGTGTTATTAGTGTCATTAAGCTTTTCGGAGTGTAAAAATCAGCATAATTATTATAAATATTTATATAATTATGAACGTAAAATCGCCCGCCCCAAATCAAAATCCTTAATGACATTCGTGACATCTTGACATTAATGACACATTGTAACCAAAGATTTGATGAAAAATCCGAACAACTGTAAATGCTGTATAAAATAGGGTCTTAAGGATATATTTTGTTCCCTCACGAGGGAAATAATTTTTCCTCGTAGGGGCGCGGATTTTTTATAGTATAGCTGCAAAACTCAGCTACGGCAAAATCATTCAATGACACGGAAATATTTTGACAGCACTACGGTCACGATGGTCATGGTCATTTTGGTCAAAATCGATTTCAGATCGTCTAACCACGAGTTATTCCATCTTACTTCAGACATCAGCCTTTATTATTCACATGGAATTAGGTGTAATTTTATTCTGGCTTTCCTTCTTCTATCTTCAGCCCAAGATGATAGTGGTCGGAGATACGTTTCAGGTCTTCGGCTTTTGTCCCATTGCTGATGTTCGAGTAGATATACCAGCCGTCGCATTCATGCTGCCAAATGCGTCCGGGCATTGTGGGGCGTTTGTCCTTGCTGACGAGATTGTAGCCATTTCCATGCTGAATACCTACGGCAGGGATGCGCTCCAAGCCAATCTTGCGGAGAGCATCGATGAAGGTGTCAATAGCTTGGCGATGCCAGATGACAGTTCCATCTGGGAACGTCACTTTCATGCCTTTCGTCACGTTCTCGATGTGCTTTGTGGGCTCATGAGGTTTCACTTCCTTTGGCTCTTCCTCGCTCTTAACCGGTGTGCTGCTACGAGGTGTCAGCACTTTAGCGCCAGTCATCTCGCTAATCTTAGCTTTACGGCTCAGAGCTACGCTAATTGGTTCGCCAGGATGATATTCCACCACCAGCACCAAGTCACGCTGAATGGGGTTCAGCCTTGGAGCAATATCACTACTAAGAGCAGGAAGAATCTCTTCTTTGATAATACCCTCCTCCAATTCTTCTACCTGTTGGAGCACCCCCTTGGGCAGTTTCACTCCCACATCGCGAGAGTTCTCAATGATGCTGTAGAGTTTTTCGAGTTTGGTCATA